>JANYBU010000325.1 GCA_025360665.1 Nitrospira sp. | reverse complement strand
CCCCGCTCACTCAGTTCGTCTCGGTCACCAGTTTTTCTCCACTCTTCAACGGTCGGCCTGTGATCTAGCCCGGACTATTCATGAATACCTGCTCCGTCGTCCGATCCTCTCGCCCGGCAGGGCTTTTCTCGTTCGGCATCCTCGACGGACTGACAGTACGCCTACGTCGGCCTCACTTGCGAGAAGCCCCGGCGGGCTTCGGTCTCGAACGCCTCGCGACGGCATTCATGAATAATCCGGGCTAGCAGGATGCTGAAAAAGTCCGCCAGCCTGTCTTGTTCATTTGGTCTGTTCGGTCTATCTGGTGGATTTGATTTGTTTAGTTCATCGAGTTGGTCTTGCTCAACCAAACAAACGAGACAGACCGAACAGACTAGACAGACCAGATAGACCGAGCTTGTCCCAGACGTGTGAGCCCTGCCCTGCGCCGATTCTTGTTGCTCCCGCGGGTCTATGTTAGAGTCCTTCCTCTTTTTCGAGACGAGTGCGATTCTTTGCCAGCATGAGCAAGACCTACGATCACCACGCCCTTGAAGTGAAGTGGCAGGCCTATTGGGAGCAGCACCGGACCTTCCGTGTGGCTGAGGACCAGACCAAGCCAAAATTCTACTGCCTCGACATGTTCCCCTACCCCTCCGGATCGGGCCTCCATGTCGGTCACCTTGAAGGCTATACCGCGACGGACATCGTCTCCCGCTATAAGCGTATGCGTGGTTTCAATGTGCTGCATCCGATGGGGTGGGACGCATTCGGGCTCCCCGCCGAGCAGTATGCGGTGAAGACCGGAATTCATCCGGTCGTCACGACAGCCCAGAACATCGCGACGTTCAAACGCCAGATGAAACGTGTCGGTCTGTCCTATGACTGGGAACGTGAGATCAGCACGATCGACCCTGATTATTATCGCTGGACGCAGTGGATCTTCTTGAGATTGTTCGAGCGAGGGTTGGCCTACGTGGCGGAAGTGCCGGTGAACTGGTGTCCTGCGCTGGGGACGGTGCTCGCCAATGAAGAAATCATCGATGGGAAGAGTGAAGTCGGCGGGTTCGATGTGGTGCGCAAGCCGATGCGCCAATGGGTGTTGAAGATCACGGCCTATGCCGATCGACTCCTCGAAGATTTGAAGCTGGTCGAATGGCCGACCAGCACATTGGAGATGCAGAAGAATTGGATCGGCCGATCGATCGGCGCGGAAGTCGAGTTTGATGTGGTCGGCGTCCCTGGCACGGTTCGGATCTTTACGACGAGGCCTGATACCTTGTTCGGCGCGACCTATATGGTGCTGGCCCCGGAGCATCCGTTAGTGGAGGTCGTCACGACTGCCACCCACCGCACCGCGGTCACCGCCTATCGCGATGCGGCGGCCAGAAAAAGCGATCTCCAACGGCAGGAACTCGAAAAGGAAAAGACCGGGGTCTTCACCGGCGGCTATGCGGTGAATCCGGTGAACAGCGAGCCGCTGCCCATTTGGATTGCCGACTACGTGTTGATGGGCTACGGGACCGGGGCCATTATGGCTGTGCCCGCGCACGACGAGCGCGACTGGGCCTTTGCGAAGACCTATGCCTTGCCGATCCGCGAAGTGATCGCGGGCGGTCAGGTTGAACAAGAGGCGTTTGTTGCGACCGACAAGGGGACCGTCGTCAATTCCACGACGCCGGATGGAAGCTTTACCATCAATGGGCTGACACCGGGTGACGCAATTCCGAAAATCACGGCCTGGTTAGAATCGCAGGGCAAGGGTCGCAAGGCCGTGAACTACAAGTTGCGGGACTGGCTGTTTGCCCGTCAGCGGTATTGGGGGGAGCCCTTTCCGATTGTGTGGGTCGATGGCCAGGCCCTTCCGCTTCCGGAAGAGCAGCTGCCGCTGCTGTTGCCGGAGACCAACAACTTCAAACCGTCCGGGAGCGGCGAAAGCCCGCTCGCGAATTTAACCGAATGGCTGACGACCACCGAGCCGATCAGTGGGGCGTCGGCACGCCGCGAAACCAATACGATGCCGCAGTGGGCCGGCTCCTGTTGGTATTATCTGCGATTTATCGATCCGAAGAATCAGAGCCAGCTCGTCGATCCGGCAAAAGAGAGCTACTGGATGCCGGTGGATCTCTACATCGGTGGCAGCGAACATGCTGTGTTGCATTTGCTCTATTCACGTTTTTGGCACAAGGTTCTGTTCGATATCGGGGTGGTGAGTACGCCGGAGCCGTTCAAGAGGCTGGTGCATCAGGGGATGGTGCTGGGAGAAGACAACCAGAAGATGTCGAAATCCCGC
>JANYBU010000249.1 GCA_025360665.1 Nitrospira sp. | reverse complement strand
GCTTGCGCTGGCACCCGGATGGGGAACGGTCCTGGCGGCCCGCTTCGCGGACCGCGTCGGCAAGGGCATCAGGACCGCCCCACGCGATGCGACTATCGCGGCCTCGACTCCGCCGGAGCGGCTGGGACTGGCGTTCGGCTTTCATCGAGCGCTGGATACGGCGGGAGCGGTGGTGGGACCTGCCTTGGCCCTCGTCATTCTGTCTGTCTGGATAGCGGATTACCGCTTGGTCTTTTGGCTGTCCATCGTGCCTGGCGTGGTAGCCGTCGCGCTGATTGTCTGGTTCATCAAAACCGATGGCCCCGTTCCATCGATGCGGACGCAGCCTCTGTGGTCCCTTCGTGGTCTCGATGCGCGCCTGACCGGATTCCTTCTGGTCGTCGGCCTGTTCTCTCTAGGCAATTCCAGTAACGCCTTCCTGATCCTCAAGGCCGAGCACGTGGGAGTGAGTCCGGCATGGATTTCCGGGCTCTACCTCGCCTTCAACGCCACGTATGCCCTGATGTCAGTTCCCGCCGGGATGCTAGCCGATCGATTCGGGCCGAAGAAGATGATCCTGTGCGGATTTGTATTGTTTGCAATGATATACGCAGGATTTGCCCTGGCGACGAGCGTCTGGCAGATCGCCGGACTCTTCATCAGCTACGGTCTCTATATGGGGGTGGCGGACGGAGTGCAGCGCGCCTATCTCGCGACGTTGATCCGAGCAGAACAGAAGGCCACCGGGTTCGGCCTCTATCATATGGTGGTCGGGCTGGTGATCTTGCCCGCCAGCCTGATCGCGGGGTTTCTGTGGGACAGGGTGGGACCTGCCGCTCCATTCGCCTTCGGCGCAATGATGGCGACGCTCTCGGCCTTGGCATTCGTCTGGTTGATCAGGAAAGACTCGTGAACGTTTGACCCGCTGCAGAGCATTCGGTAGAATGCCCGCGTGAGTGTGTGGTTCCCCTTCTGCGTCAGGAATATCTACCCCGCATGACCGTGCCATCCCATCCTTGGGCTTCCGTCATCATCCCCATCAAGGATGAGCGAGACAATCTCGTTCCCTTGACTGAGCAATTGATCAAGGCCTTGGAGTCCTGCGACGAATCACGCTCAGCTCCCTTCGAAATCCTCTTCATCGACGACGGCAGCACAGACGGCAGTTCGGACGTGCTCGATCGGCTGGCCGCGGACTATCCGCGGGTGCGCGTCTTTCATTTCGATCGCAACTACGGACAATCATCGGCATTCGACGCGGGCTTCAAACACTCGGCCGGCGATCTGGTCATCACGATCGACGGCGACCTCCAGAACGACCCGACTGATATCGGCACGCTGCTTCCCCATGTGAAGACATTCGACCTCGTGTGCGGGTGGCGGACAAACCGGCATGACAGCCTCGTGCGAACGCTGTCATCGAGAATTGCCAATGCGGTGCGCAGCGCCGTCACGGGCGATCGGGTTCACGATACCGGTTGCTCATTGAAGATCTTCCGCCGTGCCGTCGTGGACAAACTGCAACTCTTCAATGGCATGCATCGATTTTTCCCCGCGCTGGCGCTGATGCACGGCTTCACGGTGACCGAAGTGCCGGTGCGCCATTACCCGCGCGCACACGGCCTGTCGAAATACGGTGTGGGCAACCGCCTCTTCAAAAGCCTGTACGACCTGATCGCCGTGAGGTGGATGCAAACCAGAGTGCTGCGGTATACATTCCGCGATAAGTGACGAGCGGGCAGGCGGGACGAGCGAGAAAAGCGAGAGATGCGCGACAGGCAAAACTCCATGGACCATGAGAATCGGCTACCATGCGCGTCCCACGCTTCGCGTACGTCTCGCCAGTCGCGCATGACGGTTCCATCATGAGCATCGAAACCATCTGGCTCGCCATCGGATTTCTCGGCCAAGGACTGTTTTTCGGCCGCTGGGTGATCCAATGGATTGCCTCTGAAAAAAAGGCGGAGAGTCAGGTCCCGGTCTCGTTTTGGTACATGAGCCTGATCGGCGGGCTCATCACGCTGGCCTATGCGATCTATCGAAGAGATCCCGTCTTCATCGCCGGACAGAGCATCGGGTCTATCGTCTATATTCGCAATCTGATGCTGATCTCGCGCGCGAACCAGGCGAAACATCTCGCCGGCCCATCCTCTCCACAATCATGACTGCCCGGAGTTCGGCACGCTCATCTGATTCAGTTATCACACGATCCTAACGATTCTATGACCACGACCGGCCGCTCTCACCACGCACTGCTCCTCCTCGCGCTCCTGGCGTTGTCGGGACTGTTGTTCTTCTTGGGGCTCGGCGACATGGGCCTGACCGACCGTGACGAGGGACGGAACGCCGAAGCCGGGCGCGAAATGTTCGAGTCGGGGGATCGCCTGACGCCGACGTTCAACGGTGAGCTGCGCGTCGCAAAACCAGTCTTTCTCTATTGGCTGATGGAGCAGTCGTATCGCCTGTTCGGGGTCAACGAGTTCGCCGCACGATTCCCCTCAGCCCTCTTCGGCGTGGGCTTGATCCTCATCCAGTACCTGTTTCTCGTGCACCAGCGCGATCGAACCGTCGCACTCTTCGGCGCCTTGATGCTCTTGCTCAACCTGGAAATCCTTGGACTCGGGCGCATGGCGCTGACCGACAGTGTCTTGATTTTTTTCACTACCGCGTCGCTGTATGGATTCTGGCTGGGGCTGCATGGTGAAGGCGGCATGCGCCGATGGATCTGGGCCTTCTACGTCGGCATGGCCCTCGCCACCCTGACGAAGGGACCGGTCGGATTTGCCGTGCCCCTCATCGTAGCAGCACTCTACCTTACTTGGACGCGCCGGTGGCGGGACTATTGGCAGAAGGGGGTTCCCCTTGCAGGCACCACCTTGTTCATTCTACTTGCCGCCCCCTGGTATGCGGCCATGTTCCTCGTGCATGGCGAGGCCTATGCCTCTAGCGCCAAGGCCAATACGATCGGGCGATTCATGAGTCCGATGGAAGGACACAACGGCACCATCTTCTTCTATCTCCCGGTCCTGCTCTTAGGCTTCTTTCCTTGGAGCGCGCTGCTTCCGGTCCCACTCTATCGTACGCTCAAAGATTGGTACCACCTACGCCGTGCACGCAGTCAGCCAGATCCCACAGGGACGTCTGAACTCGACCTCTTTATGGCATTATGGGTCGTGGGCGTCTTCGTGTTTTTCACAGCCTCTTCGACCCGCTTGCCCCACTATATCGGTCCGTTGTTTCCCGCCGCCGCCCTGTTGACAGCCTCGTACTGGTCACGGTGCCTGCAAGACCCGACCACGAAAGGGATTCGAGGCTCCATTCACCTCATGATGGGGCTGGGGTATCTCTTGGCAATCGGCTTTGCCTGTCTCCCCACACTCTACGCAACCTATGCCTCCAAGATGGTGCGGGATTTCCCCTTGGCCGGACAGGTGGATCTCGGCAGTGGTCCCTATTTGGCAGCGGCTGTGTTGTTACTCGGAATAACGTTAGTGGGATATCTTGGATTGAACGACGAACGGCGCGGAGGAGCGTTCTGGGCGGCAGGAGCGACCTTGGCCGGTCTGGTTCTGATCATCATCGTGATCGCGGCTCCGCACATCAACCGATATGTGATCGCGCCGCCGCAGGAACTCGCCTATGCCGCGGGACTGAACCTGGGTCCCCAGGATCAATTCATCGCCTATGGAACGACGAGATCATCGTCCGTATTTTACGCGAGACGCAAGACGCTCTTAGTGCCATTTGGTGAAGAGGACAAGATACGGGCGGCCCTGAAAGAGCCAAAGAGAGTGATAATTCTGCTGCCGGAGGGCGCGCAGTCGAAGTTGCCGGCGGAGGCGAACGGGCTGGTCCCCATTCTCAAACGCTACGGCTACGTACTGCTGGCCAACCAGCCGATGGTGAAGATTCCAGAAGGTGCGGCCCCACCACCTCCGCCTACCATTCTCGGCCATTGACCGGATAGCCGCGCGGGACAGGCAAGGGTTCGAGGTCCGAAGTTCGAGGTTTTCGGAACGTCGAACTTCTGGTCGCGCTTTTCTCGCACATCTCGCGCGTCACGCTTACATCGGCACGATGCCTTTCAGAGCATAGCTCGCCACTAATACCAACAATATGACCGCGACGAACAGACCCTCCACCATAGCAGCCCATAACCCCACATGACCCTCCGCCATGGACTCGGACTGACCAGAGAGACCATCCAACCAATGTGCCGCACAGACGAGCAGCACGATGCTCGTGACAAACAGTGAGCCGGTCGTCATCCCTAACCCCAGTCCCACGAGCCCGCGAGTCAGCGGTCCGGACAGCCAGGCCGGGCACCATGACGACTGCACCATCCACAAGACATGGCCCACGAGTCCCGCCAGGGTGAGCACCACGCCGCCCCACAGGAGCTGTTGAAACGGCCAGGCCTCAGACGGGAGATGCACGATCGTCCAGACGAGCGCGAGCGTCGCCACAAAAAATGGCGTCATCCGACAGACAGCCATTCCAGCCGATGCACGCCATTCGCGCCAGGGATGGGTTGCGATCACTCCCATGACGCAACCAAGGGCCGCTCCTCCGGCTACGTCGGTCAGATAGTGCGACCCGCGGACGATCCGACTGGCGGCGATGGCCACTGCCACAGCGAGAATCGGCCATCTCGCTCGCGGGAACTTTGTGGCCAGTACTGTTGCGACCGCGAATGCTGCCGCCGCATGCCCGGACGGAAACGAGTCCCATCCGCTCCCGCCTGCTGGGAAAAGCTCAAGGTTGCCGGCATGCATGAACTTGGGCCGGGGACGGCCAATGGCATGTTTCAAAATATTGGCGCTCAACGCGGCGAGACCGTGCGCGATGAGGCTCTGCCGACCGGCGTCTTTCCACTGCGGATGTTTCAATCCATACCCGACCGCCAGCAGCACGAGGCTTAGGATCACCAGAGACTCCCCCTTGCCGAGGCGGTCACCGATATCGCTGAGCTGAGCCAGCCAGGGATTGGCGAGGTGGTCCATGTGAGAATCGTTGAGGGAACGGATGAACCGGGTCAGCGGCACATCCCACTCAAACAGCCCCGCGAACGCG
>JANYBU010000214.1 GCA_025360665.1 Nitrospira sp. | reverse complement strand
GGACCTCCGTTCGTAAATAAGATCTACGAGCCGAACCATCACGGGGATCAGGCCTTCCAACTGGCTGCGGCCAACGGCGTTAAAGCGCACCATTGGGAGTTCGGCAACATGCCGAAGGTCGAAGGCGTTACCCCTGGGGATGTCGATCAGATCGTGAAGTATGTGCGCTGGCTGCAACGCCAGGCGGGCATTTAATAGCAGGATGCTGAAAAAGTCTGGCAGCGCCACATACCGTGGCGCGTGACGCGCGAGGCGTGCGCGAAAGGCGCGATCCGAAGTTCGAAGTTCTGGGTTCGAAGTTCCGAAAACCTCGAACTTCGGACCTCGAATCCTCGCTCCTCTCGCTCATCCCGCCAGTCTCGCCTTTCCCGCTCGTTGTCCTAGACATGCGGACCAGTGAATTTCTACCGTGCCGAAATAGTTTTTCCGCAGCCTGCTAGGTCCTCTCCTCCTCCCTTTTTCCTCGTTTGACTTCCCAATATTGTGGCTCAATCGCGTCGTTGTCGGGAGCATGCTGCCGCCCAAGGGTGTCGTGGAGCAGATGACGCAGACGATCATCCAGGAGTAGCGCAAGATCACGATGGTGGAGTTCCAGAAAGCGGAGGAGTCTCGGGGGAAAGCAGAGAAACAGCGCGGCATCGCCGACCGGGCCTACCGCCGAGACTCGGCATCAGTCCTCACCCCTCCAATCGTTGTAATATTCCTCTGATTTATGACCATCTCCGCGCCTCCTCGCACCCGCTGATTTGACGCCTACTTCGCGCACGAGAATCCGACACCCTTCCCCATCCCATTGACTCCTCATCATGAAGCAGAAAACACAGTCCAGGAGCGGTATCTGTGTATAACTTGAGTGCGAACCCCGCTTCCAGTGCGGAAATTCATCATGTGATGTATGCAAGCCCTGGCATTTTCTAGGAATAGTTGTTTCTGACTTATTTTTTTTGGAAGTACCCCTATATCTTGTGGTATGAGGCCCGTTTCAATCAATGCTCAATTTTTAGGCAATGAGGTCTTAGAGATAGCAAAATGCCCGGTATTTGGGTGGCAGGGCGATCTTATTAACAGACTTATCCACAGAAGCTTGGGAGAGACTTTTGTGACTATTTTTCTTGATCTTTCTAAATATATTTCTCACTTTTCCTCCTCGACTGTTGTCTGTGCTCTGGGAAGAACGATAGAGACGGCCTCGAGCCCGATAGGGGTACGACGTGGGTGACGAGGTCAGGAGGGAAATGGATGACCGCACATCTGACGTCAGTCCATGGGACGTCTCCCGAATGGACAGTCGTGGCCATCATCCTGAGAGCCCGTTAAAAATCTCCTTGTTGGGAGGATTAGCAAGTTCAGCCACAGACGGTGGCTTCTTTGAGAAACATGGATTCGCGTGTGGGGCGGTTGTCACTCATGGTGTAACCTTGTCTACGTCGAAGGTTGCGTGCGGCTGCGCGATCACTGCTTCCCACACGCGATTTTCCGCAGAGCTTGATTAGTAGTCTCTGCTGCAACAGGTCTCCACTTTCGTTCATTCGAGTCCGTATAAACCACGTGACCCCTTCCCATATTGCCCGAGAACTTCGTAAGCGCAAGTATCCGCTCGCGGTCTTCTGTGCAGTCATACTGGTGTTGCGCCTTGATAGACAAATACGAGTTTCCCTTTACGATTTGTACAGTCTTGAAGTCGTTCAAATGCCACACCTTCACCAGATTCCCTTTGCGGCGAATGGTGCCTGGATCGGCGTATACAGTCACTCCTGCTTCCTCGTTGCCACCAACCGCCACCCACTCCGCGTACGCTGGGGCACTACTCAGCACCAGGAGCATTGTCAGGAGCAGTCGTGTCATTCGAGTCCCTGCGCGTATGGGGCCTGGTCACTTATTTCTTTAACGGCTTCCACTCCCGCGCCAGCTTCTGCGCCTCGGCGATCTGGGCAGGGGTCATCTGTTTGGCGAGCGCATCACGAAGTTCGGCCGCTGGCTTATCTCCGTTCACTGCCGCCAGGTTGTACCACTTATGAGCCTGGACAAAATCCTGCGGCACACCCTGGCCATCATCGTACATGATGGCAATTTTCGTTTGAGCGAGAGCCTCTCCTTGGTCTGCGGCCAGACGGAACCATCGCAAGGCCTGCCGATAGTCTTTCGGGACTCCAGCTCCGTTAAAATACAAAGCCCCCAGGTTGAACTGCGCCTTGGCCTGTCCCTGTGCCGCCGCTTTTTCATACCACTGGCGTGCGTGGACATCGTCCTGCGGCACGCCTCGGCCTTTGCGATACAGCACCCCGAGGTTGTACTGCGCGAGGGCATCTCCCTGCTCGGCGAGCGGTTGCCACTCACGCAAGGCTGTGGCGTAGTCTCCACGGTTATTGGCATCCATGCCAGCCTGAAAGTCGGCCCATGAGGGCACGGCGAGACACACGAACGAGAGCACGAGGACGAGGGTGAATCGGAGAGGCATAGGCCGATTGTTACTCACAGGACATTCTCCGCTGGTTCCTACACCAGTCGTGTCACGTAATGCTGAAGACGCGCCTGGGTATGACGCTCGACTGAGATATTCTCCACCGCAAACTCCTGCCCTCTCGACCACCGGACGACGGCTTCAGGAATCTCGATCCGTTGCTCATTCGGCAACGTGACCGTCAGTGAGAGGGGTTCTCCTGGTCGCATGGGCAAATCGCCGGAGAGTTGCCCCCGGTACACGAGAGATTCCACACCGTGCCTTGGCCCTGGAACGGGCCCTCGTTGTATGTGACGGAGCATTGCACGGGGAAGCGACGGTAGGGACGAATTGTATAGGGCATCAACGCCTCGCAGGGAGGCGTATTTTAGGAAGGGGGACAATCAAACCGCAAGACGGGGCGCTGAGAACTGGTGGTATTGGGGACACGGTCGATACGCGTCAACAGAGGTGGCCCCAGCTGGTTGGACAGCATGTTCCATTCCTTAAGTGGCGCCTCGCAGTGGTCTGACTACGCGGCAGTGAGCCGTGCCGTCAGGTTGTCGCAGTACACCTCGTCGGGCGTCGTGCCGTCAAGCGCTCGGTACGGCCTCGTCTGGTTATAGAATGTCAGGTACCGCCCCACTCCCTGACGGGCGGCGCTGATGCTGTCATAGGCCTGCCAATCCACCGCCTCGTACTTCACACTCCTCCACAGCCGTTCCACGAACACGTTATCCCGCCAGCACCCGGTGCCGTCCATACTGATCTGGATGCCATGGCCTTTCAGGAGTCCCGTGAACTCCTGGCTGGTGAATTGGCAGCCTTGGTCCGTGTTGAAGATGTCCGGATTGCCGTAGCTGACCCGCGCTTCTTGGACTGCCTCGATGCAGCAGTCCGTCGTCAGCGTGTTCGACAGCCGCCACGCGTCATCGGAAGTGGAGTGAGAGACCGGGCGTAGTCGAACTATCTCCCAGCCTCTCCTCCCCGAACCGGACTTGCACCTCTCAGCGCATCCGGCTCTCCATTCAAGCGTTGCGTAAAGCAAAGGCAATGTCAGCGTAGCGCGATTCGAG
>JANYBU010000167.1 GCA_025360665.1 Nitrospira sp. | reverse complement strand
GCCGGTGCCGATCTTCCGCAGTTCGAGTTGGAGGATCCAGTCCGAAGCATTAAAGAGGTGTCGCGCGATTTGACTATGAAGGAGCCGCTCACACTGACGGGGGGGCGCGAGACGACGGCGGTGGCGATTCAACGAGCCTATTTGAAGGCCGCCATGGGATACTACGCCTGTCACGATATCTGCCAAGTCACGAAAGATATTCTCGTCCGCTGGGAAGACGTGCTGGATAAGTTAGAGCAAGATCCTCGGCTCTTGGTGCGCGAGTTGGATTGGGTGGCGAAGCGCCAGATGATGGAATCCTATATGGAGCGAAAGGACTGTGGGTGGGACGACCCTCGCGTACGGCTGATGGATCTGCAGTATCACGACGTCCGCCCTGAGAAGGGCCTCTACTTTACGCTCGAACGCAGCCACCTGATCGAGCGAATCGTGCAGGACGTCGAGATCGCGCGAGCGGAGTTCACGCCACCTCCTGGGACGCGCGCCTATTTCCGTGGACGATGTGTCAGCAAGTTTGCGAAGTCGCTCTATGGGGCCAGCTGGACCTCGGTGCTCTTCGACGTCGGCAATCACCAGGTCAAGCGGGTGCCGTTGATGGACCCGCTCAGAGGCACGGCCTCGCTGACGAGCGATCTCCTCGATCAGGTCGAGACTGTCGACGCATTGCTGGCGAAGCTCAAGGCCTGATGAACAAGGATCCCTCGCGATTCACACTATGAAACTGCCATTTCTCCCCAACCACGACGGCCCAAGTTTCTTCGACTTTTTGATCGCCCATCATCCCGCGTTGACTCCGGTCGGCCGTAGCGGATTCTTGCAGGCCCAGGGTGCGGCCGAGCCGATGCGCGGGGCCGGCTCGATGAGCGTTCCCCATGCCACCACGGTGCTGGCGATCAAGTATCAACAGGGCGTCGTGATTGCCGGAGATCGTCGAGCGACGGAAGGATTTCAAATCGCCGAGCGCCGGATCGAGAAAGTGTTCAAGATCGACGAGTATTCCGCGATGGCGATCGCGGGCGCGGCTGGTCCCTGCATCGAAATGGCCAAACTATTCCAAGTCGAGCTTGAACATTACGAAAAGTTAGAAGGTGTGCAACTGTCCTGTGAGGGGAAGGCCAACAAGCTCGGACAGATGGTCAAGGCCAATCTGCCGATGGTTTTTCAGGGGCTGGTCGTCATGCCGCTCTATGTCGGCTACGACCGGAAGCGCGCAGAAGGCCGCATCTTCAAGTACGATCTCGCGGGTGGCCGGTACGAAGAGTCGGATTACCATGCCATAGGGTCAGGTGGGAAAGATGCGCGCAATACGATGCGGGAGCATTTCCTCAAAGGCTTGGCTGAGCCGGACGCGCTGAAGTTGGCCCTGCTGGCTCTGTACAATGCGGCAGACGATGATGTCGGCACTGGGGGGCCGGATCTCGTGCGGGGCATTTACCCCACCGCGAAGATTGTCAACGCGACTGGTATCACTGATGTCTCAGACCAGCAGATTCGTGGCATCTATGACGGGTTGATTGCCACTCGTCGGTCCAAGGAGAATTAAGCATGCCGATGCCCTATTACGTCTCGCCCGAGCAGATGATGCAGGACAAGGCGGAGTATGCCAAGAAAGGCATCGCCAAAGGCCGCTCCATCATTGCCATTGAATATGTGAATGGGATTCTTCTCGTCGCGGAGAATCCCAGCGCCTCGCTGTACAAAATCTCCGAGATCTACGACAATATCGCCTTCGCGGGGGCCGGCAAGTACAGCGAGTTTGAAAATCTCCGGAAGGCCGGCATCAGACACGCGGATCTCAAAGGATTTATGTACAGCCGTGAAGATGTGACGGCCCGCTCTCTCGCGAACGGCTATTCCCAAAGCCTCGGCACCATCTTTAGCCAGGAGCTGAAGCCGCTGGAGGTGGAAATCCTGGTGGTGCAGATCGGGCACAACGGCCAGGCCAACGAGATGTATCGCATTTCCTTCGACGGCAGCATCATCGACGAACGTACCTTTGCGGTCATCGGAGGCAAGTCCGAGGCCATCCAGGCCTTGTTAAAGGAGAAGGGGTTCACGCAGCCCCCGGAACTCCAGGCTGCTCTCTCGCTCTGTATCACCGCACTCGAACAAATTGGGAGCCAGAAGCTCTCGCTGGAGAGCCTGGAAGTGGCGGTTTTGGACCGTACCCGCGACGGCAGAAGGTTCCGTCGTCTTACGCCCGCCGATACCAAACAGCTCCTCGCGACCTAACTGGTTCATTTGGTTGATCTGGTTTTTTGGTTGAACGAAACTAACCAGATCAACCAACCAAACCAGATCAACCAGACAGACCTCATCGACGGATCATGCCCTTCTGTTGAAGAAGGCGGGTCCGGCTGGTATTCTGTGCGTACCACATGCTGCAACCCAGCCCCCTGAGACGACGGATCTTCGGTTTGGAGAATGAGTACGGTCTCATCTTTTCTCCGAACGGACGAGTCTATCTGCCGATGGAGAAGGTACTGGGATATATTTTCGAAGGTCTCATTCCAAACAGCTGGCCCTCCAACGCTTTTCTGGTGAACGGCGCTCGGTTTTATCAAGACACCGGCTGCCATCCTGAGTATTCCACTCCCGAGTGCGACAACATTCTTGATCTCGTCATCCATGATAAAGCCGGCGAGCGGCTTCTTGAAGCCTGTTTGCCTGCGGCTGAAGAACGATTGCGGGAAGAAGGTCTGTCCGGGGAAATCTACATTTTCAAGAACAATACGGATTCACTCGGCAATACCTACGGGTGCCATGAAAACTTCCTCATGCGCCGCGACGTCGATTTCTGGAAAGTCACGGAGCAACTCATTCCATTTTTCGTCACGCGGCAGATCTATAGCGGAGCGGGGAAGGTATTAAAAGTATCTGGTAAGCCTCAGTACTTCATCTCGCAACGGGCCCAACACATTCACGAGAAGACCTCCTCCTCGACGACTTCCTCGCGCAGCATTATCAATACCAGAGACGAGCCGCACGCCGATGCGGAACGCTACCGACGGCTCCATATCATCGTCGGGGATTCCAATATGTCGGAGTTCGTGACCTATTTGAAAGTCGGCACGGCGACGTTGGTGCTGTCCATGATCGAGGAAGGGTACGCAGTCCAAGGGATGGAGTTCGAGGACCCCGTGAAAGCCATTCGAGAGGTGTCGCGCGATCCCACCTTGAAGCGCAAGATTAAGCTGGACGATGGTCGGCAGATGACGGCGGTCGAAGTTCAGCGGGTCTATCTGGATCGCGCACAGGAATATTTGGCCCAACAGGAGCACGATCCGATCCTCGACGATGTGTGGCAACGATGGGCCATGGTGCTGGATAAGCTCGAAGAGGATCCGATGCAGCTCGTGCGCGAAATCGATTGGGTGACCAAGCGCCATCTCATCCAGTCCTATGTCGACAAAAAGGGCTGTGGCTGGGACGATCCACGGGTGTTCCTGCTCGACCTCCAATATCATGATGTCAAACGGACGCGCGGGTTGTATTATCTGATGGAGTCCCGGGGGCTGATCGAACGGGTGGTGGAGGAGGAATCGGTGCAACGGGCCATGTCGACTCCTCCGCAAACCACGAGGGCGAAGGTGCGCGGCGATTTCATCCGGTTTGCCCGCGCGAAGAATCGGTCCTATACGGTAGACTGGACCTATCTGAAGCTCAATGGCTACTGGGAAGAAACGATTCTCTGTATGGACCCCTTCAGCGCCGTGAATCGGCGTGTGGACGAGTTGGTCTCCCAGGTGGCGGGGCTACGGTTCTACCGATGATGATGACGGCTCTCAAACAGGCGCAACTGCGGATCTCACGACTGGACCGAACGGTGATTACGGCTGTCGTGTTGCTGTCCAGCGTGTTCCCCGTCGAATTGTTTCCCAATACGCTTCCTGCATCGAAGGGCCTCGATGGGCAATACAGCGGCAAGCAGGGGCAGGTCCTGGTGGTCAAGGTGCAGGGCGAAGAACAGGCGACGGAGGTGAAGGGTACGTTTCTGAGTCGGACGATTCCATTTTTCCGGGAGTTCAGGCCTGGGGAGCCGACCGGCTATATCGGGTTACTCGGGATCGACATGCAGGACGATCCGGGGACCCATGAACTCGCCGTCGAAGTGAAGCAGGGCGAACAGGCGAAGCAGTTGAGCTTTAATATCCTGGTGGCCAAAGAGAAGTTTGCC
>JANYBU010000157.1 GCA_025360665.1 Nitrospira sp. | reverse complement strand
CGACATCGAGATTGCACCACTGGGTTTTATGCGAGGCCGCACGTTGAACGATTCGTTCGTCATTCTCGACGAAGCGCAAAATGCGACCGCGGAACAAATGAAGATGTTCCTCACGCGACTCGGGTTCCATTCCAAGGTGGTCGTCACCGGTGATATCACCCAGGTCGATCTGCCGCCCGAACGGGTCTCCGGCCTGATCGAGGTGCGGGAGATTCTGCGCGACGTCGAGGGCATCGAATTCGTCTACTTCGACGAGCGCGACGTGGTCCGTCACAAGTTGGTGCAGGACATTATCAAGGCCTACGATCAGCATCAGAACCCCACTCAGTCTTCCGGTTCTTCATCCGGTGCGGCGGGACGTCGACCGTCGCCGGTGCCGCATCATAAGCAGCCGAAGCCTGCCACCCCGTCCTCACCGCTCACGGACACCTGGGGCCAGTCGCATTAATGCCGGTTCATATGCAGAGTCACGTGCGGCTTGTGCGGTTTAATCACCAGCTGATTGTGAAACTGGCGCAGGCCGTTCTGTCCAAAGTCGGGGAGTCGTCGTCGGAGATGGGACTCACATTCGTTGGCGATCGGCGGATGCGGCGCTTGAACCGACAGTATCGGAAGAAAGACCGAACCACCGACGTACTGGCCTTTGCCATGCGAGACGCTCATGTGCCTCACGCCTTACGCCTTACGCCATGGCCATTGGGTGACGTGGTCATCTCGGCGCCGACTGCTGCGCGCCAAGCGCGCCAGGGGAAACGGTCGTTGGATGAAGAAGTGGCAGCGTTGATGGTCCATGGCATTCTGCATCTCTGCGGCTACGATCATGAGCGGAGTGAGAAAGAAGCGCGCCGGATGCATCGTCGTGAACGGATGATCTTGCGGTCGCTCGCGCGGCTGCCGAAACGTGTGAATCGAACGCGTCACGCATCACGTATCACGCATCACGAGTAGATCTATGGGATGGCTGCAGCGACTGAGTGACGGGCTCACCAAAACACGCGATGTCGTTCGCGGGTCCTTGGATCGACTGCTTGGTCGTACGGCGGATCCTGCCCTTTTGGAGGAATTCGAAGCGGCCCTTATGGCCTCCGATCTCGGTGCCCGAGTCGTGGATCGTGTGATGGAGCGCCTCAAAAAACAGCTTCAAGGGACCGATGCTTCGCAAGCAGGTCGGGTGCAGAAAGTGTTGCGGGACACCCTGCTCGATGTGCTGACGCCCGTGCAAGGGCTGTCGTTGGAGTCCCTGCTCGCGAAAGGTCCCAAGCCGTTCGTTATTCTGGCAGTGGGGGTGAACGGTGTGGGTAAGACGACCACAATTGCCAAAATCGCGCAACGGCTCGTGCAGGCAGGGAAGGTGCCGTTGTTGGTGGCAGCCGATACCTTTCGTGCAGCGGCGATCGATCAACTGCAAGTCTGGGCCGACCGAGTCGGCGTCGACGTGATCCGTCACCGCTATGGAGCCGATCCCGCCGCCGTCGCGTTCGATGGGATTACCGCGGCGAAAGCTCGGCAAGTGGACGTGGTGTTGATCGATACGGCCGGCCGGCTGCACACGAAATCGAATCTCATGGACGAACTCCGCAAGATCGCACGCGTCATCGGACAGGAATGTCCTGGTGCACCGCACGAAGTGCTCCTCGTGCTGGACGCCACGGTTGGGCAAAACGCGCTATCGCAAGCCCGTCAATTCCATCAGGTGGTCGGCGTCACCGGCTTGGTCCTGACGAAGCTCGACGGCACCGCTCGTGGAGGGATCGTCGTCGCGATCGCCGAGGAATTGAAATTGCCCGTGAGGCTGATCGGAGTCGGGGAGTCGGTCGAGGATCTGCAGGATTTTCAGAGCGACGCGTTCGTGGACGCGCTTATCGGGGCATCGGCGCCGCCCTCCGCCTAGCAGTGTGCTCGACACCCGTGAAGCGGGAAGCACTCATCTGTTGATCTGTCGATCTGATGAATGGCCTGAATTTCTAATCAATCAACAGATCATCAGATTAACAGATTCTAGAATTATTCCACGGGAGACGAACGACGTACGAAGGGGACGGCCTTTCTGAGCTATTCTGCGTAGCTCCCGGTGAGATCCCGTCATTTTCTTCTCAGCCGACATCGCCTGTGGTAGGCTGAACTTGCGAATTCTAGCATCCTGCTCAACGCGACGCGCCATGCATTCCTGCCCGTGAGACTGAAGTATGATCAAAATTCTGGTTATCGACGACGATCGCATGAACTGCGAGCTGATCCAGTCCGTCTTTACCCGACATGGGTATCAGGTGCTGTCGGCGACGAGCGGGATCGAAGGCCTGACTATCTTCCGCCAGCAGGCCCCGCGGGTCACCATTCTTGATCTTCGCATGCCAGAAATGGATGGTCTGACCGTCCTCAAAGAAATCCGTGCGTACGACCCCCATGCGCCGGTGATCATCCTGGGCGGCGGAGCGACCGAGGAACAGGAAAATCAAGCGCGAGGGTTGTGCGTCACCGATTTTATCCGAAAGGGCCTGTCGCTGGATGTGCTGGTCGAATGCGTCAACCGGGTGGTGCAGCTTCCGGCTAAATCCGCTCCCGCTCTGCCGGTGGCAGGCAGCGCGGCCGTGGCCGATACGGGGGAAACGATCCTCGTCGTCGATGACGAGCCGTTGGTCTGCGACTTGCTCGTCCAATTTCTCAGCCTCCGCGGCTATCGGGCCCTCGGCGTAAGAGACGGCGCTGAGGCCCTCTCGATGGTGGAACAAGCGTCGCCCGACCTGGTCCTTCTCGACCTGTTCATGCCCGGCATGGACGGCGTTGAGGTGCTCCGGCAGCTACGCCAACGCGAATACACCGGCGGGGTGATCATCATCACCGGGAGTCACGACGAAGACAGTCTCGAAGAAGCCTGGTCCCTAGGTCCGCAAGAAGTCATCGGGAAGCCGCTCGACTTGGAGCAATTGCTGACGTCCATCCAGCTTGTGCTCGTCTGCCGAGAATGCTAAAACCCTTCCGATGCCAATCGGAAGCAGGATGGTCTCTTT
>JANYBU010000146.1 GCA_025360665.1 Nitrospira sp. | reverse complement strand
CAGCGAATGGCCATGGGCCAGGCCCAGGCTCAAGGTCTCACGGTCTTCCGCACTCATGTGTCGATAGGATTTCTTTGACATGGCAACACCTTAGCCCATCAGGGCCTGTCGTGTTGCACTTGGAGTTAGAACTCAAGCTGGTTTATCTCGTTTGTTTGGTTGAACCAGATAGACCAGATGAACCCTCCCCCCTCTCGCCCGTCTCGCTTGAGTCAGGCATCCACGCTTGCAGCAGAAGCTTCATGAATAATGCAGGCTAGGAGCCAGATTGACAGCCCGACGGCCTGGTCCCTATAGTACGCGCGCGTTGTATCAACCCTATCTGAAGAAGGCGCACCCCGTAAAGCTTTGATGAAGAAGAGATTGCCGCAATGACATCGACCATCGCTCCCTTTACGTTGGATCAAATCGGCACCGGCACAGCTCGCTTTCCGAGTGGCGTCGCCATTCCCACGCTGACGGATGCCGCCGTCGATCCCTATATCCAGACGCGTGTATCGAAACATGTGCAGGTGGACTGTATTCAGTTTTGGCCTCAGGAAAAAGGGCTCTACCCCGGGCTCGTCTTATTGCATGAAGCGTGGGGGCTGACCGCGCAAATCAAGGATCTCGGCGCCAGGCTGGCGTGCGAAGGCTACGGCGTCATCATTCCGAACTTGTACGGACGACTGGGTGGCATGGTGACGGCCAACGCAGAGGTTGCGGATGCGCTCATGGGCAAACTGAACGAGTCGCTTGTCCTGCAAGACATCAATTCCTGCTGTGAATTCTTGAATACGCGCGACCACATTAAACAAAATATCCACGGCGTGGTCGGTTACGGTATGGGTGGATCATATGCACTCCGGTTCGCCTGCCAGAGGAAACGGCTTCGAGCAGCGGTCGTCTATTACGGCCGAGTGATGCAGCCGGAAACCGCGATCAAAGATCTGTTTTGTCCGGTGCTCTATCACCAGGCCGGTCAGGACCAGTGGGTGCCCAATCAGGATATGGACCGGCTTCGTGCGGCGGCAACCGAGTACAAGAAGCGTGTCGAAATCAGGACCTACCAAGATGCTCCCCATGCGTTCTGCAATGAACAACGCGTGGAGAGCTATCGTGCCGACGCGACGGCAGAGGCTTGGGAGGCAACCGCCGCGTTTCTCAAGACCTGCTTCCACGGTACCTAACGAGTTCACCACCCGATCCTGTTGCTTGAGAGTCCCAGCTAAGCGCAGTACAGTACCGCGATGCGTCATCACATCCTATTTATTCGACCAGTCCAGTTCCGAATCGGCCTCGCCCTTGCGATGGTGGTCGTCTCTGTATTCGGGGCCTGGCTCAATGCCAAGGCAGACGAATCCCTTCCGAGTTCCACACCCGATTTCCCATCGGTCATTCGCGCCCATTCTGATCAGCTGGCCAAGGTGGAGTCCGACAAGGACGCCAGCAACCTGTTTGTGTCGGCAATCGGTCCTGCGCTCCAGATGGGCGATGTGGCCAAGGCATTGGGGGCCAACCCCTTGCCGGCCAAGCTGGCGAATGAACTCCTGGTGCCGGATCTGACGGCGGCGGTTCATCGGTTGATGGGCAGTCTGGCCGCCTGGCACCTTGCCTCCACCGTTCGGCAGGCTGTGAGAGATCAGCAACTCGCGACGGTGACCGAGCGACTATTCGGATCCCCGCAAGCCAGGGCATGGGTCGATCAACAGGGAAAAGCGCCCTGGCATGACTCACTGAATCAACTCTCCGACGTCGTGGCCTCCCCAGAATGGGCCAAGGGGAATCAGGGAGAATCTGCATCGACCCTATTGGTCACGGTCTTGGAGCGAGCCACTCGCCTGGAATTAGACGCCATGCAGGCCAGCTACCAGGAGTGGGATCGGATACGGAATTGGAAGGATCGGGTGCGTGGGCTCCGTGGCCAGGCCCGGCTGTGCGGGACCTGGCAATGGATCATTCATAACCATCAGCAGCACCATCAAGAACAGAAGCTTTCGTTACTCTTTCCACCAGCAGGAAATACGCAGGCCACTCTGCCGGGGCTCGCGGAAACGATCGTCCTGGGCGAGAACGTCTATTTACGCTGGGAAATCGATGGCCGGGTCCAAGAAGATAGTCTGCAATTCAGCAAAGAAGGCCAACGCCTCGAAGGGACCTTCGTGAATTCCCAAGGAGGATGGGGATCGATCAGCGGAAAGAGAACGGCCGGCTGTACGCCCTAGCAGGACCGCCACGCGAGACTGGCGGGACGAACGAAGGTCCGTCTGGTCTATCTAGTCCATCTGGTCTGTCTGGTTCAACCAAACAAACGAGACAGACCAGATAAACAAGAGAGACCAGCCGGTCCTCGTGCTTCACGCGCCACGGCTAGGGAGCGCATCCCGCCAGACTCCCCAACCTAAGAGTAGCCAGCCTATCATGAAGGCCAGCCCACCGATCGGAGTTACGGCCCCCATCCACCGGATACCCGCAAGAGACACCAGATACAGACTGCCTGAAAAGAGAAGAATCCCGGCGATAAAGAACCATCCTGATTTTTCAAGGCCTTGTTCGGGGTACCGATCGATGGCCAACGAAACGATACACAGTCCAAACGCGTGATACATCACATATCTCGTTGCGGTCTCAAACACTTGGAGCATAGGCGGATCCAGAATTTCCTTGAGCGCATGGGCACCAAAGGCGCCGGCAGCAACGCCAGATCCCGCC
>JANYBU010000040.1 GCA_025360665.1 Nitrospira sp. | reverse complement strand
GAAGGAGATCAATCTCATTTCCCAGGATACGGTGAATTACGGTGTCGATCTTGGTGTGCGCCAAGGCCTCGTCACGCTGCTTCGCGAGTTGGTGAAGGTAAATGACCTGCGCTGGATTAGGCCGTTCTATCTCTACCCACAACAAGTATCGGACGACTTGTTGGATCTCTACGCAGGAGAAGAAAAGATTACCAAGTATATCGACATGCCGCTGCAACACATCAACGATCGGATGCTCAAGCGGATGCACCGGCTGGGTGATCGGACCGCCATCACCTCCCTCGTCGATCGGATCCGGTCGCGTATCCCCGGTGTCACGTTTCGCACGGCCTTCATCGTGGGGTTTCCAGGAGAAACGGAGCAGGCGTTCGACGAACTGAGAAGTTATGTGGAAGAGGCCGAGTTCGATCGGGTGGCGGTGTTTTTGTATTCGGACGAGGAAAACACGCCGGCCGTCGGCCTTGATGACAAGGTTGAGCGATCGGTCATGGACGAGCGACGGAATGAAATCTTGGCTCTGCAAGAAGGGATTGCGTCTGCTCAAGGCCTCAGTCGCATTGGCTCCGTGATGGAGGTCTTGGTCGAAGGGGTCTCCGAAGAGACAGAGTTACTGCTCGAGGGACGCCATGAAGGGCTGGCTCCGGAGATCGACGGCGTCGTATATATCAATGACGGATCAGCCACAGCAGGGGAGCTCGTCAAGGTCGAGATCACCGATGCGGCCATGTACGACCTTGTGGGCCACATCGTCCCCTAGCAAGATGCTGAAAAAGTCTGCCAGCAGCGTTCTCGCATCGTTCAGGCTCTCAACGTACTCCAGAGGGTAGGTCTCAGGCCTTCACTCGCTGCGGCCTTGCTGGACGAACTTTTTGAGCTTCTGGCTGGGTGGGATTGGAAGGAATCGAGAGGGATCAAGACACGCAGGATGGGGCAGCATCCAGCTGCCCCATCCTCGTTATTGTGATCATCAGACTTTTGCGCTGAGAAACAACGCGTTGCCTCGCCGGTCAATCAGGATCAAGACGTTCTCGCCCTTCTTCAGCCCGAACGACACCTTCTCGAAATCCTTCACCGACTTCACCGGCTGCCGGTTGATTTCGCGGATCACGTCACCCCGCATCACCCCGGCCTTCTCTGCGCCGCTGTCCGGTTCGACCGCCGTGACCACTACGCCCTGCGCCTTCCCCTTGATCCCGAGTTCCTTGGCTGTGTCCCGATCGAGATCCTGGACGGCTACTCCGGCGAAGGCATAGTCCGTTTCACCGGTCTCTGCCTTGGCGATCTTTGTGGTTTCCGGTTGTTCGCCGATCGTCACGGTCAAGTCTTTCTCATGGCCGTCACGGATCACCCGGATGGTCACTTTCGTGCCAACCGCCGTCTTCGTCACCTGCCGCTGGAGTACCACGGCGTCTTCGACGGGCGAGCCTTGATAGGTCGTGATGATATCGCCTTGCTTGAGGCCTGCTTGACCCGCAGGGCTTTCGTCCTTCACGTCGCTGACCAGGGCGCCTTTGGCATCTTTGATGCCGAACGATGTGGCCAGATCCTGGTTGAGATCCTGAATTGAGACTCCCAGAAACCCACGCACGACCTTCCCATGCTTGACTAGGCTTTCATAGATCGGCTTGCTCATGCTGGTGGGAACGGCGAAACCCACCCCCTGATAGCCGCCAGTTTGGGAAAAGATGGCGGTATTAATGCCGACCAACTCGCCTTTGGTATTGACTAAGGCGCCCCCGGAATTTCCCGGATTGATCGCCGCGTCGGTTTGAATGAAGTCCTCGTACTGGGTGATGCCCATACGGCCGCGGCCCAGTGCGCTCACGATGCCAAGGGTGACGGTGGAGTTCAGCCCAAAGGGATTGCCGACCGCCAGCACATATTCCCCAACTTGTAATTTGGTGGCATCACCCCAGGAGACCGTCGGAAGGTTCTGTCCCTCGATCTTTACCACGGCGAGATCCGTTTTCGGATCTGCTCCGACGATTTTGCCGGTGAATTCCCGTTTGTCCGGCAGCGTGATGGTGACGGTGCGTGCTCCATCAATCACATGGTTGTTGGTCAGAATGTACCCGTCTGGTGATACGATGACGCCGGACCCCTGCCCGCCGCCCCGATGTTCCCGTGGCTCACCAGGACCTTGCGGCCCACGAAATCCACGAGGGCCAGACCGTCCCTCCGGTCCTCCAAAGAACTCCTCCATTCGTTCACGCAGTTCATCCGGTACACCCCGGCTATCCGACACCTTCTCCACGGTCTCGGTCGTAATGTTCACCACGGCCGGTGTCACCGCCTTCGCTACCTCCGTAAATCCATTCGATGGCGCGGCGCTCATCGTGAGGGCAACCGGCATCGCCATCGAAGCAGCCGGACTCGACGCATGGGACGAGGATAACGATTGGCCGCCCCAGATCAGAAGGGCGCTCAGCGCCGCCACCGCAATGGCGCATCCACTAGTCTGACGAACGAGCTGTCTCATGATTCCCTCCTTGCGATTGATCAAACGAGGTAAGGACGTGTGACGATGTTCAGGTTCATGAACACCGTACCAGTCGGCGATAAGAGGAGGGTTAGGAGGGGATTAGAAGTCGCTAAGCCGCACTATTCATGAAGGTTCGTCGCGAAAGCGTGCAGACGCGAAGCGAGAGGGGCTCTCGGAGACGTGCAGCCCTGAGGCATACTCGTGCAGTATGTCGAAGGGCTGAACGGCGAGACTGCCTGTCGCAGCCGCGTATCCGCGCTTGCAGCAGAAGCGTCATGAATAATGCGGCTTAAGCCGATGCGGGGGCCAGAGGCAGCATCGCCGTAAAGGTCGAACCTTCGCCGACCTTGCTCTGGACTTCGAGGTGTCCGCGATGGGATTCGACAATCCAGGCACAGATGGACAGCCCAAGGCCTGTGCCCTTCTTGGTATGGGCCCGCGCGTCATCGGTGCGATAGAACCGGTCGAAGATCAACGACTGATCCTCTTGCGCGATCCCAATGCCGCGATCGGTCACGGACACCCGTGCGTGATTCTGTTCGATCGTCAGCGCGATGTCGACTGTGCCGCCGGGGCGAGAGTATTTGACTGCGTTATCGAGAAGATTCAGGAACAGTTCGCGCAAGCGTAGTTCGTCTCCCACTACCACTGCCGACGCGGTGGCTCTGAGCACGACCTTGATGTCCCGCTCCTGCCCCAGCAGCGAGGCTTGCCGGTGGACGTCCTCAATGAGCATGTCCAGTGGGACCGGCAGGTGTTCCATCTTCACCTCGCCCATGTCGGCCCGGGAGAGAAAGAGCAATTCATCCACAATGCGCGTCATCCGGTCAATTTCTTCGAGATTGCTCTCCAGGACGACTTTGTAGTCGTCGGTTTCGCGAGGGCGCCGAAGCGCGAGTTCGGTCTCCCCTTTCATGACCGTCAACGGCGTGCGCAGTTCGTGCGAGGCATCGCTGCTGAACTGGCGGATCTGTCGAAAGGAGGTTTCAAGCCGGTCGATCATGTCATTAAATGTATTGGTCAGACGGCCAATTTCGTCGGCCGAGGCCGGGACAGTCAGTCGTTGGGTGAGATCGCCTCCGGCAATACGTCGGGCAGCCAGCGTGATTGCATCGACCGGGCGAAGGGCTCGCCCTGCCATGAACCAGCCTCCGGCGAGCGACACGGCCAGCGCGATGGGCATACTCACCAGAAGCACTAACAGGAGACGGTTCAGAGTCTGTTCGACGGAGTCCATCGTGGTGCCGACCTGGACAATATACAGCAGATTGCCCCGATAGATGATGGGAACGGAAATGAGGCGCAATGGCGGTTCCTTGGGGTATTTCGCGGATTCGAAAATCGTGCGGCCTGAGTAGGCGACTTCCAAGGCCTGGCGACTCAGCGGCATCTCATGTTGTTTGACGTTCGGCGAACGAATGGTGATGGTGCCGGAGGGGCTGAAGATCTGGAAGAACTTATCGATGCGCGCCAGTTCGGGAAACTGGGACATGAGTTCGGTTTCGTCGATGAGCGGAAGGAACCCGCGTTCTTCCAGCGACCGAACGGCCGCGGCGGCCGTTTCCTCCAGCGATTGATCGACCGCATCGCGGAGGCTTCGAGCGGTAATCACGTACAGGATGGTTGAAAAGATGATGAGGATCAGCGCGAGGGCTGTGCCATACCAGAGCGTGAGCCGGACGCGAAGCGGCATCAGTCGACCTTCAGCATATATCCGCTTCCGCGAATCGTATGAATCAGCTTCTTTGAGCGTCCCCGGTCGATCTTATTGCGGAGATAATTCACGTAAACATCGATGACATTGGTGAACGTGTCGAAGTCCTGATTCCACACATGTTCTGAAATCATGGGACGGGTCAACACGCGTCCCGTATGGCGCATCAGATATTCGAGCAGGGCATATTCCTTCGAGGTGAGGTCGATCCGCTGGCCGCCTCTGGTCACTTCGCGCGTGGCCGGGTTCAACGCCAGATCGTCGATCTGGAGCACGCCGGGACTCTCGGTGGAGCCGCGGCGAAGCAGGGCGCGAATTCGGGCGAGCAGTTCGTCGATGGCGAAGGGCTTGGTGAGGTAATCGTCCGCTCCTGCGTCAAGGCCCTTGACTCTCTGGTCTACTTGCGATTGAGCGGTCAAAATCAGGATGGGGGTTTGAATCCGTGCCTGGCGGACGCCCTTGAGAATTTCCAATCCGGGCAATGACGGCAGCATCAAGTCGACGATCAGTACATCGTAGTCGGTGTTGAGGGCCATCTGAAGGCCCTTCGCGCCGTCTTCACACAAGTCGACGGCGTAGCTCTCCTCTTCAAGCGCGCGCTTGATGAAACATCCGACTTTCGTTTCGTCTTCAATAACCAAAATGCGCATAGTTGTCGATGGAAGATTATACCAAACCTGTGCCTACAATTGGTCTGTCTGGTCTGTCTGGTTCATCTGGTTAGTTTCGTTCAACCAAAAAACAAGACAACCAGATAGACCAGATAGACCAGTTTTTTATGTTGGCGGAAACCGCGTGATGGTCACGGGCTCATAGGTCAAGGCCGTTCCCTCGGAGGTCCGGCGGATGAGGCTGTGTCTCAACCAATGCTGATCATCGCGGACGGGGTAGTCCGACCGGTAATGGGCCCCTCGGCTTTCCTTCCTGGCGAGGGCGCTGGCGACAATGGTCTCCGCGACATCGAGCAGGGACTGGAGCTCGAAGGCCTGCACGAGGTCCGTATTAAACACCCGCCCTTTGTCCTGCACCGTGACGGACATGGCGCGATGGGTCAGTGCCGTGATGCCCGAGATCGCAGCAGACATGGACTCGTGAGTCCTGACGAGGCCCAGATTGAGGCTCATCAACTGGCCGAGTTCTTCTTGAATCTGCCAGGCCCGGAGCGATCCCTCCTGTGCCAGCAGTTGCTGGACGCGACGCTGCTCGGTTGTGAGTTGGTCTGTTGTGAGTGCCCGTGGCGCGACGGTTCGAACATACTCTCCGGCTCGAATTCCAGCGCGCCGACCGAACGCAATCGTTTCAAGGAGTGAATTGCCTCCGAGCCGATTGGCGCCGTGCACACTGACACAGGCACATTCACCGGCCGCGTAGAGGCCGACGATGCCTGTTTCGGTCCATTGATTGGTCCGGACGCCACCCATCTGATAGTGCGCGCCGGGGCGGACAGGAATGGGACTCTCGATCGGATCAAGGCCGGCAAACTCAATGGCGAGTGCTCTGATCTGAGGAAGCCGTTCGAGAATGCGCTGGCGGCCAAGATGCCGCAAGTCCAGCAATACGCATCCGTCGACCCCGCGACCTTCGAGGATTTCTTGCCCGATGGCCAATGAGACAGTGGAGCGGGTAGCCAGTTCCATCTGCTGCGGGGCATAGGTCTTCATAAACCGTTCGCCCAGCGTATTCAGGAGGTAGCCTCCTTCTCCGCGAGCGCCTTCGGTGATGAGGATACCCGTGCCCTTGAGTGTGGTGGGATGGAACTGGACAAATTCCATGTCCGCCAATGGAGCACCGACACGATACGCAAGCGCCATGCCGTCACCGGTGTTGATCACGGCGTTCGTGCTCGTCAGGAAGACGCGCCCGCTGCCTCCCGTGGCCAAGATGACGGCTTTGGCCCCGATCGCGTGCAAGCCTCCATGGATCAGGTCCCACGCCACGACCCCCCGGCAGACGCCATCTTCCACGATCAACGCCGTAACATACCACTCTTCATACACGGCGATGCGCCGTTTGAGCAGCTGTTCGTACATGGCGTGGAGGATGGCATGGCCGGTACGATCGGCGGCATAACAGGTGCGGGGAAAACCCGCTCCACCGAACGGACGTTGGGCAATACGCCCCTGTTCGTCGCGACTGAAGATGACCCCCAGACGTTCTAATTCGAGAATGTCGTTGGGAGCCTCTCGACACATAGCCTCAATGGCATCCTGATCGCCGAGATAGAGTCCGCCCTTCGTGGTATCGAAGGCATGGGCTTCCCAGGAATCGTGCTCTCCCAGTGCCGCGTTGATGCCCCCTTGCGCAGCCACAGAGTGGCTACGGACCGGATGGACTTTGGATATTACGGCGACGTCGAGATCCGGCGGTGCAGCAACCGCAGCCCTCATCCCTGCCAGCCCGGCTCCGATGATAAGAATGTCGTGTAGTTTCACAGCCTGCTGAATACCTGTCTTCCTATCATGTCAGACCGCAGGAGGCAGGAAGTTCCCCCCTGAATTCCATGCACTCATACGTGACTCCAAGTCCGAAGGCAAGTGCGGAGACCTCGGGATGACCCTTGGAGAATAGGGGGTGAGCATGATACTCTACGGGCCGTGAGTGGGTCAGTCAGTACATCAGGGCTCTCGACCGACGACATCTATTCAAAGGACAGGACGAACGCCATGGCCACACCGGACTTTCTGAGCCCGACCGACACCTTTATCCATCGCCATCTTGGTCCCACCGACGCCAATGTCGGCGAGATGCTTGCCACGCTCGGGTTGCAGTCGCTGGAGGAGCTGAGTGAGGCAACCGTGCCAGCCGACATTCGTTTGCGGAAGGAATTGGATCTGCCCCTTCACCGCGGCGAACAAGCCGTGTTGCAAGAACTCCGCTCCATCGCCGCAGAAAACCAGATCTATCGTTCATTGATCGGCATGGGCTATTACGACTGCATCACGCCCGGCGTGATCCAGCGCAACATTTTCGAAAACCCGGCCTGGTATACCCAGTACACGCCATACCAGGCGGAGATTGCCCAAGGCCGATTGGAAGCCCTCGTGAATTTTCAAACCGTGGTGACCGACCTCACCGGCTTGCCCTTAGCCAATGCCTCGCTCTTGGATGAAGCCACGGCGGCAGCGGAGGCGATGGCCATGTGTCTCGCCATTTCCCGGTCGTCTGGCCTCGAACGGACAGAGTTCTTCGCCTCGCAGGACTGTCATCCCCAGACCATTGCGGTGATGCAGACGCGGGCTGAACCGCTCGGCATGACGCTGCACATAGGACGGACGCAGACCATCGACTTTTCCAATCCTCAGCTGGCCGGCATTCTGCTCCAGTATCCGACCACTGACGGCTATGTCGGGGATTACAGTGCACTCGTGGCGCAGGCCCACGCGGCCGGGGTTCTTGTGGTGGTCGCCACCGATCTGCTGGCCTTGACCCTCTTGCGCGCACCGGGAGAATTCGGGGCCGATATCGCCGTGGGTTCCAGCCAGCGATTTGGCGTCCCGCTCGGATTTGGCGGCCCCCACGCCGCGTTTCTTTCGACCGCTGAAGCATTTAAACGGCAGATGCCGGGACGCATCGTTGGCGTGTCCAAGGATGTCACGGGGAGGCTTGCCTACCGGCTCTCCCTGCAGACCCGCGAACAACACATCCGGCGTGAGAAGGCGACGAGCAACATTTGTACGGCGCAAGTCCTCTTGGCCATCATGGCAAGCATGTATGCGGTCTACCATGGGCCGGAGGGCTTGCGGCGGATTGCCGAGCGTGTACACGGCTTGGCTGTGGTGCTGGCAGCGGGATTGCGGCAGCTTGGATTCGATGTCGGAGCGGAAGCGTACTTCGATACGATTCGGGTTCGTCTGACGAAGATGCAGTCCGAACCCATCTTAATCAGGGCCAACGAAGCCGGTATCAATCTTCGCCTGCATGAGGACCACTCCATCGGAGTTGCGCTGGATGAGGTGAGCACGGAAAACGAAATCCGTCGCCTGATGGAAATCTTTATCGGCCATGATCAGCTACCTTTTCAGGTGCAGGACTTGAGCTGCAGCGTCACCACAAGTTTCCCGGCGAACCTCACCCGCACCAGCACGTACCTGACCCACAAGGTGTTCAATCGCTATCACGCTGAGCATGAGATGCTGCGGTATATCCACCGCCTTGAGGCGAAGGATCTCTCGCTCGTCCATTCGATGATCCCGTTGGGATCCTGCACCATGAAGCTGAACGCGACGGCCGAGATGCTGCCGGTCACCTGGCCGGAGTTCTCACGGCTTCATCCCTTTGCGCCGCACGAGCAAACCAAAGGGTATCAAGAGTTGTTCCATCAGCTGGAAGCCTGGCTAGCCGAGACTACAGGACTCTCCGCCGTGTCCTTGCAGCCGAACGCAGGTTCTCAGGGCGAGTATACGGGACTGATGGTGATCCGGGCGTACCACCGGAGCCAGGGTGAAGAGCATCGGGATGTCTGCTTGATTCCCCTGTCCGCGCACGGCACGAATCCAGCCAGTGCAACCATGGTAGGGATGACGGTTGTGCCGGTCGCCTGCGATCGACAGGGCAATGTGGATTTAACCGATCTTGAAGCCAAGGCCGCTCAACATCGCGATCGGCTGTCGGCGCTCATGTTGACCTACCCCTCGACCCACGGCGTCTTCGAAGCGGACGTACGGCGCATCTGTCAGATCGTCCATACGCATGGCGGGCAAGTCTATATGGATGGAGCCAACATGAATGCCCAGGTGGGGCTCTGTCGGCCCGGGGACATCGGCGCGGATGTGTGCCATCTGAATCTACACAAGACATTCTGTATCCCCCATGGAGGCGGGGGGCCTGGGATGGGACCGATCGTTGCGGCGCGCCATTTGGCGCAGTTTCTTCCCGGCCATCCGGTGACGCAACTGGGCGGACAAGATTCCATCGGGCCGGTGTCAGCGGCGCCCTATGGCAGCCCCAGCATCGTGACGATTTCTTGGGTCTACATCGCCCTGATGGGACGCGACGGCTTGACCAAGGCGACGCAGGTGGCGATCTTGAGCGCCAACTACATGGCCAAACGGCTGGAGAAATACTATCCCATCCTCTACAAGGGAACGTCCGGGTTCGTCGCGCACGAGTTCATTCTCGATCTTCGTCAGTTCAAAGACAGTGCAGGGGTCGAAGCGATGGATGTGGCGAAGCGATTGATGGACTATGGGTTCCATGCCCCGACGGTCTCGTTCCCGGTTGCCGGGACGCTCATGATCGAACCGACGGAAAGCGAATCGAGGGCCGAATTGGACCGGTTCTGCGAGGCGCTGATCTTGATTCATGCCGAGATGCAAGACATCGTCGAGGGCCGCCAGCCACGCACAAATAATCTGCTGAAGAATGCGCCTCACACGGCACAGGTCGTGACGGCCAACGAATGGAATCGACCCTATAGCCGTGAACAGGCCGCTTTCCCCGCTCCCTGGGTACGCGACCATAAATTCTGGCCCAGCGTGAGCCGCATCGACGAAGCCTATGGAGATCGCCATTTCGTCTGCACTTGCCCACCGACGGACAGCTACTAATAGGGCTGCTGAAAAAGGTTCCTGACTTCGTTCTCAGTCGCGTGCCTCCCTGCGACGTACCGCACATGGGAAAAGAGCTGTTCCGACAGCTCGGGGTTGGGTGGGTGAGAAGGCTACGCCTCAGTCGTCCCGCTCCCTGCGGCCTTGTCAGAGAGCCTTTTTGAGCAGCCCTGAAGAGAAGGGCCGACGCTGGCTGTGGCGCTGGGAACAAGCAGTGCACAGTCGAGGGTAGCGAACCGGAGCACGACGCATCGGGAAAACCCCATCTGCGCCGCGGACACGCGGACGGGACACCTTTTTCTTCACCAAAGCGTGTGGTGCGCTGGCGCGCATCGGCGATCATTGTTTAGTTCCAGCGTTTTTAAGAAGTTGCACAATTTCTGCGTGGTTCTTTCGCTTCGCGGTTGCCAGAGCTGTTTCACCATCCTGATCTTTCTGGTTCACATCCGCCCCAGCATCCAACAAGATTTTCACAACATCACGATGGCCAAATTCTGAACCGTAGTGTAAAGCTGTATTACCGTGCTCTGTCTTCGCATTAAGCTCGGCTCCTTTAGCTAATAGAGATTTCACTATCTCGGTGTGGCCATGCTCGGCTGCTATCGTCAAGGCAGTTTCTCTCCCAAAGCCTTTCGCGTTTGGATCCGCCGTATGCGCCAATAAGAGCTGCGCTATTTCTGTGTGCCCTTCACCAGCCACCCTCATCAGAACCGTCCAGCCTCCTTTTCGAGCATTCACGTCGGCGCCCTGACTCAGTGCTGTCTTGACAGCATCCACATTCCCATTGAACGCTGCCTTCCATAATATTTGATCAGGTGTCGGCTCAGCGGTACAGGCGAGCGCCGGGAAAAGAGCTGCAAATAATAAGATCAGTAATGCATACCACGACTTAGCACGCGGCATGTTCGGATTCACACTCATTTAGTCATTCACCTTGAAGAGATCACCGTTCAGGAGCACCCTTTTCTTCTTCTGCTGCTAGAGACACAAGAAAAGAGCTCGGGCTACTTTTTCTGGGTCTTCGCGGATCACAGTGGGTCCTTCTGTGGTCCGATCCTATGTGAACGCCTTGTTTGAGGCGGCGTTCCAGGCGTTCCCCACCGCTTGAAACTGGTGCAGGTTCTGGCGCAGAGTCGCCGCATGAAGAACC
>JANYBU010000030.1 GCA_025360665.1 Nitrospira sp. | reverse complement strand
GCGAATGGCCATGGGCCAGGCCCAGGCTCAAGGTCTCACGGTCTTCCGCACTCATGTGTCGATAGGATTTCTTTGACATGGCAACACCTTAGCCCATCAGGGCCTGTCGTGTTGCACTTGGAGTTAGAACTCAAGCTCTATTGAAATTCAATAATTGAGACGGCTCTGTCCGTTCATGATCACCGGTGAAGGCAATTGGAAACGCTGTGTCAACGTTGCGCGTGGGATCCGTGATCGACAACACAGGATCGCTGAGGTCATCCATCGCGTCGATGAGGCTGCCTTTTTCATCTAGCTTCTTGGCCTGATCACGTGCCGCATCGGTCGGCGGGACGAAAGGCGGCAACTCATGAAATATGCGCGTAAAGGAATTGTCCGGAGAGTGAGACCTGTCCCGCATACCGGGAAGGTGCAGATTGTTTTCCCATCAGTGTAAGCCGCAGGTCGGCCGAGCAGCGCTGTGCAGACAACGCTCCAGCAATACTGAGCGACAGGAACATCCGGTTATCTCGAAATATCATCCCTTCTCTTCTCGTGCGTGTTTCCGAACCGTGTGATGAGTGCATTGCCCTCGAGCCCAATCCTGCAAGGCCTGCGGGAGGCGAGAAGCTATCACTGTGTGGGTGAGGCGTACAATATGTAGGGTAATTTAGTTAATATGTATATCTGTATAAATCCACAGGTCACACTTGCGGTAACGTCGCGTATGTCAGGGAAACTCGTATGCAATCAGAAGGTCGCTTAGCAGTCGCGGTGCCAGGAAAGCGTGGACATTCTTCCTTTCAGATTCCTCGTCCGCGACGGCATGACCTCTTTCCTAAAGCGCATGGCATGGAAGGGAAAGAGAAAATGTTCTCTGTGGCAGGCCTGCATGAACTGCCTCGGAAAAGACGACTCTCATTGCATTGCAGTAGTGGTCTCCGGATAATGCGTGAAAGATTCTGAGCCCAGCGTCATCCTTCAGACGGCAATAGGTATTGAATGTCTTCCATTTCTTTGGCCCTACTCATCTTCGGTGTGTGCTATCTGGTCATCCTAACCGAGCGGATCCACAAGACGATTGTGGCGCTGTGCGGGGCGGCGGTGATGATCGGGCTCGGCGTGGTGTCGCAAGACGAGGCGTTCTACTCCCATGAGTTTGGTGTCGACTACAACGTCGTGTTTCTGCTGATCGGGATGATGGTCATCATTAACATTGTCCGGGAGACTGGTCTCTTCGAGGTCTTGGCCATCTGGGCGGCGCAGCGGGCCGACGCGAAGCCGTTTCGCCTGCTGGTGTTGCTGGCACTGTTGACGGCTGGGCTCTCGGCCATGCTCGATAACGTCACCACCGTGCTGCTCATGGCGCCGGTCACGTTGGCCATTACCAAGCGATTGGAACTCAATCCCATTGCATTCCTTGTGACCGAGGCGCTCGCGTCGAATATTGGCGGGACCGCGACGCTGGTCGGTGATCCGCCCAATATCATGATCGCCAGTAAGGCTGACTTGGGCTATCTCGATTTTCTGGTGGTCTTGGGTCCCATCGCACTTTTGATCATGGCTGTGTTCGTGGCTACGCTGTGGGTCATCCTTGGGCGAAAAATGACCGTGGCACCGCATCTCCGAACGGCGGTGTTGGCATTGAGCTCACGGGAGGCCGTGTTAGATCGACCGTTCTTGCACCGTTGTCTCTGGCTGCTGGGGATCGTGAACGTGGCGTTCTGTATGCATTCGCTCGTTCATCTTGAGCCGGCCACGATTGCCCTCCTTGGCGCGAGCCTGTTCATGCTGGTCGGTCATGCGAGACGGAAGCCGGAGGATGCAGAGGAGTTATCGTATTTGACCGATGTCGAATGGAAAACCATCTTCTTTTTTATCGGGTTGTTTATCCTGGTCGGTAGCTTGGTCAAGGTCGGCGTGATTCGCTACCTGGCGGATCAGTTGGTTTCGGTGACGCAGGGGAATCTTGCGTGATCCACGATGGCGGTACTCTGGGGGTCGGCTATTCTCTCAGCCGCGGTAGATAACATTCCCTACGTTGCGGCGATGAATCCGTTGATTGTGGACCTCGCCCGGTCGCTGCACCACGAGATTTCTGATTATGCCACCTTGGTGCATCAGCCAGACATCATTCCGCTGTGGTGGGCGCTGGCGCTCGGAGCTTGTCTGGGAGGGAACGGCACGATCATCGGCGCGAGCGCGAACGTCGTGATTGTGGATATGGCGCGCAAAGCCGGCCATCCCATCTCATTCTGGCAGTTCTTCAAGTTTGGGTTTCCCGTCATGTTGGGGTCGGTACTCATGAGCGCGTTGTACCTCTGGTTCCTCTTTCTCCGCTGACTTAGCAGGATGCTGAAAAAGTCCGCCAGCCTGTCTTGTTCATGTGGTCTGTTCGGTCTGTCTGGTTTGTTTGGTTGCATGAGACGAACCAGATGAACCAGACAGACGGGGCATCCTGCCCGGTTTGGTGTGAAGGAATCCCCTCGCTGCTGTAGCCAATGGCCTACAGCAGCAAGACCCTCGTGAAATCGATGGGATACGGTGATTTTGATCTCAGAGGGTGAACTCGCTTCCCTTCGTAGGGATCTGTCTCCTGAGGATAGAGAGGGGGCCGTATATCGATTCACCCTATAACGAGGGTGTCGGCTCTCCCTCCTGTGCGGTACGGTGTTTGCTCTCTTCCTCCATGGAATCGCAGGACATCATTTCTCTCAATGAGACTGGAGGCCTAATCATGGCGACGCATACCCTCGAAGCAGTGTTCTCTCACTCCGCAGCGGTTACACGGCGGGAACAGAATGTAGGAAATAATGATGCCGACCAAGCCTCTGCTGTGATGCCTGCTACAGCCATCCCTCCAGGGCGCCGGTGTGAGGCGCGCATAGAGTATCGGGGCATGTGCTCGTATGAGGTGCTCGAGGCCATTGATGAAGAGTCGGTCGTCATCGAGCAAGGGGAGGCCTTCGCACTCAACCGGAGCACGGAAGGGATGCTCCTCCTCATGGGCCAGGCTCCTCACGCGAAGCAGCTGATCGAAGTGCACACCTCTCGCTCCGGATGGGGCCGGACCGTGAATGTCTTTGAAACCCGATGGGCCAGGCCCGTTCAGGTGGAGTCACTCGGAAATCTGTACCTGGTTGGATGTCGACGAATGTTCGGACCCTGTCACTATCTGTCGTTTTAGCCCGCATTAATCTTGAAGACTTCTACTGCGACCGCTGCTGCGATAAGCCTGGCCGCGAGCTGGACGTGGACAGGCGCCCTCCTTCCTGGCGCCTGTCCCCGTCTGAGAGCCAGGCACCGCCGCAGACGGCGGAGCCAGTCTGCTGGCCTCCGCGCTCCCGTCTCACTTGCCGTCTCGGCGATTTCGTCACGAACCCTCGTAACTAATGCGGGCTAGCATCCCACCGCGACTGACAGTCGATCTTCCTCCTATGCAGGATGCTGAAAAAGTCCGCCAGCCTGTCTTGTTCATTTGGTCTGTCTGGTCTATCTGATTTTTTGGTTGAACGAAACTAACCAGATGAACCAAATCAACCAGATAAACAAAACAAACCAGATGAACCAGACAGACCGGGCTTGTCCCGGATGTCCGGACCACCGAAGATCTCGTGTGCCACAATAGTTTTTCCGAAGCCTGCTCGGAAAGTAGCTTCTCCTGCTGGCCGCTTGCTCTCGCTGATCCAGCGGGGGTAAAATCGACCGTCCCCGCTCACCTACATCGATAGGAGGTGCTATGGCTGTCCGCACCACTCCCTCAAAACCACGCGTTTCTCTCGACCGAAGCATCGAACGGATGCGAAAGCAGCTCGACGAGTTTGCCCCATTCCTGGGCAGGGGCAAGCAGACATGCAGTCTGGAAGAATTCGATCTAGAAGCCGAACGGCTGATTGAAGATCTGCTCGGGCAGGCGTCTGACTTGCTGCACGCCTATGAGTATGCTGAGCTGGGCGAGGCGGCAGGATTGGTCAATATGACGGACGAGGCGCCGGAAGGCACCGGCATGGATAGT
>JANYBU010000010.1 GCA_025360665.1 Nitrospira sp. | reverse complement strand
GGAATCAAAGCCTGGCGGGATGCGGGCTATCCGATGGAGTGTTGATGGGACCTCAGCGAGGCCAAGGTCCCATCCACGTTGGATCACGAATTCAGGTGTGCGCGCTCGGCAGGGTTATTTGCTGTTGGCTTGATCGAATGCCTTGATCACCTGGTCGGTTAAATCAATGGTGTCCTTATTGTAGATCACAATCTTGACCGTTTGTTCACTGCCTTTATCGACGACGATCGAGAACCCACCCTTTTCTGCCACGGTCTGCGTGGCCGAGGCAATTTTCTTCATGTAGTCATCGACCAATTCCTTCTGCTTCCCTTGCAGCTCCTGATTAAATGCCTGTGCGCGTTTTTGGTAGTCTTGGACCTTTGCGCGGAACTGGGTCTCTTTTTCTTTTTTTTCGGTGTCGCTTAACTTCGCGATTTGGTCCTTGAGCGTCTTCTCCGTGTTGCGCAACTCTTCTTCATCCGCGGACAACAACTTCTGTCTAGTGGAGACATATTCTTTGAGCCCGTCCAAGGCTTTTTTGCCCGCTTTTGATTTCTCTAAGACGGCCTGAGGATCGACGACACCCATCTTGAAGGCCTCGGCGGCCTGTGCAGCAGGAAGAGATGCGAGCAACAACATGCCCGCGGCGACCAAGGGGAGGGTGATCCGCCCCAAGAGGGTTCCCGTTGTATGCATACTACGCGCTCCTTGTTAGTGAACATTGCGAACAGTGTAACCGTTGCGAGAATAGCTGGGGGGCCAGGCTCTGTCAAGGGAAGCCGCGCGAGATATGCGAGACTGGTAGGACGGGGAGACAAGTCTGGTCTGTCTGGTTCATCTGGGTTGTTTAGCGTATCTGGTTGGTCTAGTTCAACCAGATAGACCAGACAGACCACATGAACAAGACCGGCGGGCGGACTGTTTCAGCATCCTGTTATACGAAGTATCGGCTGGTGTCGAACTTGTATTCCGTGTTGTCGATCAAGCGGATAATGTTGTGGCGGAAATCTCCTGTCTCATCTTTTTCGGTCAGATCTATCTCGCGCCCATGGTCGATCGGGCTTCCATGCGGATCGGTGATGATTTTGACGAACGGTCGTTCGGCGTTCGCCTTGTCTGTCGCTGGCTTGAGCACGACCGCCAGTTCGTTCGTCTCCAGCATCACCAGGCTGCCAATGGGGATGATGCCGACACAGTTCACGAACAGCTTGAGTAGCACCGCGTCAAACGACTTACCAGACTTCGAGAGCATCATGTTCAACACTTTGGAGGGAGACATGGGCTCCCGACGATAGACACGTGAGGAGGTCATGGCGTCATAACAGTCTGCGATCGTGAGGATGCGGCCGGTCAGCGAGAGTGTCCAGGGTACGGTAAGTTTCGGATATCCGGAGAAGTCCAGGTTCATATGGTGTTCGAAGGATGCCGCCGCCATGCGGCCCGGTAGATTCGTGATGCCTCTTATTTTCGAAAGACTCAGCACTCCCTCCGTGGGGTGGTTGCGCATGGCCACCCAGTCTTCATCGGTAAACTCGCCAGGTTTGTTCAGGACCTCCATGGGAATGGTGGATTTGCCCATGTCATGGAACAGCGCCGCAAGGCCCAGGTCGGCCAGCTCCACTTTGGGATAGCCGACGCGATTGGCCAGCGCAATGGACAGCAACGATACATTGACCGAATGGTTATGTGTGTACTCATCGTGGCAACGAAGGGTCGTGAGACCGAGGACCGAGGCTTCATCATCCACCATGAGGTCGATGATGTTTTGGATCGCCCGCCTGGCCTGTTTAAAGCTGACCGTTCCTCCCTCACGGGCTGATTGCGTCAGGGTTCCGACTGATCCTCCCACTTTGGTATAGGCGTTCCGGGCGTTCATTTTTCGTTGCACTTTCGGATCGGCGTTTTCCGTGCCGTCCGGTCCTGTGTTTCCTGCCGTTCCGGGTCCTGGGTTCCCCGTCGTTCCGGGTCCCGGATTTCCCGCCGTTCCGGGTTCCGTGTTCCCCGCCGTTCCGGGTCCTTTTCGGATTTGCAGCTGCCGTTGTTCTTCTAGGTCAATGCCGGCGATCCCCCGTGCTCTGATTTCTTTCTGAAGGTCTTCGATGGTTTTGTTGCCAGGGTCAAAGCTGACAAAGAGCGCGGCAAACTCACGTAGATCCTTCGACTCCGCGGCCAATGCGAATGTTATTCCGCCGATCTTCCAGGTGTTCAAGACATCGATGATACTGGTGGCCACGGCCATCTGCTGCGCGTTCACTTTCAAGTGACTATCCCCGAGAAACAAGAAATCGTTCTGCAGGCGGAGTGTGACTGGTTGGTCGTGTGCCATGGTCTTGATCAGGGTCAGCATCGCATCGACGGGTTTATCCAGTGCCGCGTTGGTGCGTTCATAGATGCGGGAGGTCTTAATCAAGACGTTCAACTGCGTGACCAGTTGGATTCCCAGCATGACCATCTGCTGGTCAAGGATGTCCCTGGCCTCCGATCCGCGGGCGATTTTCTGAGAGAGGGACCTTTCGTGGGTCAGGATCGGCTGAGCCTGTTCATCCTCGACCGGGGCCTCTTTGATCTTGCTATCACTCACGGCAAAGGCTCCTTACTATGATGCAGCCTGCTTCAGATGCTGCTGTCGTTGGGCCTGGGCGAGTGCTGCGGTGCAGGCTTGCCGTACGGCGGCACCACCTTTTCTCTGACCAAGTTCAAGAGTGGTGAGGGCGGCAGGGGTGGGCAATTTCCCCAATGTCTCAGCGGCGAGGGCGGCGAGCTCTTCCTTTTTCTTTCGGTTGGTCCAGGACCGTTCCGTGAGCAAATTTTCAAAGAATGGAATGACCTCATCGCTACTGGTGGCGCGCATGGCGTGGAATACCGCGCGTTTTTCACCGAGGGTTCGATCCATGAATGTGTCCGCCGATAGGAGGGGTGACCAAGCGGAGTAAGGAGCCCTATATTGACCGGTCATGAGCAGCTTGAGTGCTGCAAACCGGATCGACTCCTCGGTATCATTCAAGAACGCAACCAGTTTTATCCCGTTCCCACTGGGACGGAATATCCCGATCGCTCGCACGACTTCCTTCCGTACCTGAATGTCCGGATAGCGCACCAGCTTTTCAACGGCGTCTGCAAATCGGGGATTGTTCCATTTGAGAAGGATCGCGAGAAGGTTCTTCACATAGCGGGGGCGGCGGTCGGACAAACCGCGAAGTACGTGATCCGGCTGATCTTTTGCGAGTGTCTCGAGGGCTTCAGCCACGATTGCCTGATGGGCCGGCGCCTCCAGATTCCCCAAGAGGGTGCACAAGGCAGAGGCGGCTGCCGGCGTCATCGACAGCAGAACTGCTGGCAATCCTTCTGTAGTTGCATCGGGGATTTTGTTCAAATAGGTCTCGATCATCTTCATGCGTTCAGGTCGACCGAGGTTGTCGAGCAGGGCCGCCAGTTGCTTCTTATGATCGTCGCCGAGATCCGGTCTGACCTCAGCGGTGACATGTAATAGTCCAAGTACGCTGTCGACCACGGTCCATTTGCCCTGGGCCGTCAATGAGTCGAGTACGTTTCCCCAGAGGTCGAGCAACTTGGTCAGGATCGCAGGAGATTTTTCCGACGCCAGGATCGCGGTAAGCATATCTAATAGGTATGTGATGTTATCTCTGGCGCTCTCAGCCTCGACCTCCTTCGCCAGTTCGGCTAGCTCCTTGTCGGACACCTCGTAGCCCACGTGACCAGTCTGAAATCGGCTAGCTTGTCTGCTGGTTCCCCTTCCGGTTCTCTCTCCGGCTGGGGTCCCGCCATTACCAGCTTCTGAGCCACCATCTCCCCCAAGCCCTGCCCCCGCTCCCATCTTGGCACGGGCCTGCTCCCGATCGAGAAGATCCCGCAAGTTCGATTCCGGTGCCTCCATCATCCCAGCAGTGGGTAGCGCAAAGACCTCCCCACCGGTCGAGGCTTTGGCGACTTCTTCGGCGGTGACCAGGGTGATGGTAGAGAGGTCCTTGGACCATAAACGAGTCACAATATCATCATCATCTTCGGGATCAAGGCTGCCCCACAGCGAATCAAGCAAGAACGAGAGGTCTTCAGTGGAAAGACCTTCGAGGAAAGCGAGCTCCCGAATGCCATCCGCATAGAGCTTAAACGCGACGCTTTCAGTACCTGATCCTTGCTCGGCTTGGTAGACGACTTCCCCGTTGAAATACAGCTCGGAGCGTTGAATAAGAAACGCCAATTTGGAGTAGGTGGCGAGGTGAGTTGTGAGTCCCTCGAACAACTCTTGGAAGAACTTCTGCGCCACAGGGTTCGCTGTCCCGTACGTCCGGCTGGACTTAGCGGTTTTGTCCAAGAGCGTGAGGACTCGCTTGACGGAGGTCAACTCCGGATTATGCGGCTCTTTTGCAGGGATCGGCCATGCGCCGCTTTCTGTCAAGCGCTCGTCCATGATGATTAGTCGTACCCTGGAGGTGCTGAATCGTCAAGAAAATATCCGCTCTTAACCCGCATGATTCATGAGCACTTCTGCTGCAATCGCCGATCCGCTGTTACGATGAGCCTCCGCCCAGCGGGCTCGCCCCTCGCCCCTCACCGTACTGTACGAGTACGCATCGGGTCCTCCGGGCTCCGCGCGCTGGTCTCGCGACGAGGCTCAGCGATTTCGCGATGAACCGTCATGAATCATGCGGGTTAACCAGCCGCTCACCGATGAATTACCGAGGGATTTCTCCTTCCTCCAGCCATGGACACGAGGGCATTGTGAATCCGTTGACTAGGCCGCTAGAATCCGCCTCATATTGATGATTGCGTCGAGCCACATTGTGTGTTTTGGAGACAGCCTCACGGCAGGGTTTTAATCGCCCACAGCCGACAATCCTCAAGGCACCGAGACGCCGTATGGGCGGTTCCTGCAAGAATTGACAGGGCCTGCTGTGCGCGTATCTGTGAGCGGCATCTGCGGTGAACTGACCGGTGAAATGGCGATGCGGTTTCGGTCGGCTGTTCTTGTATACAAACCGACGTACGTGGTGATTCTCGGCGGAACAAACGATCTTGGATGGAATGCAGCTCCGGCAGACATTATGCGCAACCTCCTCAAGATGTATGAACTGGCCGCAGTGGCTGGGATCCAGCCGGTGCCGGTGACGGTTCCGTCGATCAGAGTCGGTGACGATCTTCGCAGTGAGGAGGGGCAGCGATGGTTCGCAGAACATCTTGATCGGCGACGCCAGCTTAACGGGTTGATTCTCCGCTACGCTGAATCGAAACGGCTGGCAGTCTTCGATTTCTTCGCCGCCACGGTAGAGCCCGAGACGCAACAACTTGCGGCCCGGTACTCCAACGACGGGCTGCATTTGACCACGGCCGGCTATCAACTGTTGGCCGAGGGGTTGTACCAGAAGGTGTTTGCTGTAGCGCTGGCGAGTGGGTTGTGACACGAGGAGAGGAGGAGAGCATGATGCGTGACGTGACCGATCGGGACTTCGACCACGTCGTGGAACAGGCAGGGCTGCCAGTGCTGGTGGAGTTCTGGAGACCAGGATGCGGGGGTTGTCGAGCGCTGATGCGTGTACTCGAAAAAATTGAGCCCGATGTGAACGGCAAGGTGCTGATCGTGAAAATGAACGTTGAGGAGAACTTCCAGATTCCAGCGGAGTTGGAGGTGAGTGTATTGCCGGTGCTCGCCCTCTATCGCCAGGGAAGGTTCGAACGGTTTATTGGCGGGCTGGGAACCAGAGAGGAGATTCTCAAACAGCTGTGGCTGACATGAAAAAAGTCGCTACAAGGTCCGCCAGGTCCGTCCATCATTTTGGATCAGGCGATCTGCTTCGACCGGCCCCCATGTGCCTGCCTGATATTCAGGCAACCACCGCAACCCTTGCCGGTGCCATCCTTCTAGAATTTTGGTGATCCAGGTCCAGGAGGCTTCAACGGCGTCGCGCCGCATGAACCGGGAGGCATCGTCGGCCATCACGTCCAAGAGCAACCGCTCATAGGCTTCGGGCGACGGGCGGCCGAAGACGTCGCTGTATTGAAAGTCCATTTCCACTGGGTGTGTTTGGGCGCGGGTTCCCGGCACGCGCGAGACGATGCGAAGAGAGAGCCCTTCTTCCGGCTGGATGCGGAGCGCCAACACGTTCGGTGGTTGCGGCTGCTGCGCATTGGCGTTGAACAGGATTTGCGGGATGTCCTTGAATTGCACGGCAATCTCGCTGGCGCGATGGGGGAGCGCTTTCCCGGTGCGTAGATAAAAGGGCACGCCGGCCCAGCGCCAATTTTCCACGAAGCATTTGAGCGCGACATAGGTTTCAACCGTGGAATCAGGATGGATCCCGTTCTCACGACGATACCCAGGGATGGGCGCGCCCTGGGCCGTGCCTGCACTGTATTGGGCACGGACGGTGACGTGCTCGACATCCTGATCGGTGATGGGCCTGAGGCAGCGGAGGACTTCCATCTTCGCGTTGCGCACCACATCCGGATCGAGCGAGTAGGGGGGTTCCATCGCGACCAAGCAGAGCAGCTGCAGCAGATGGTTCTGCACCATGTCACGCAATGCCCCGGCTTCTTCGTAGTAACTGGCCCTGGTCCCGACGCCTTCTGCTTCGCTCACCGTGATCTGCACGTGATCAATGTACTTGTGGTTCCAAATCGGCTCGAAGATGCTGTTGGCGAACCGGACGACCATCAAATTCTGAACGGTTTCTTTCCCCAGATAATGATCGATGCGGAAGATCTGTGATTCGTCGAACACGCGTCCCGTCACGCGGTTGATGGCCTGGGCGGAGGCCAAATCGCGGCCGACCGGTTTCTCGATGATGATGCGGGCGTAGGGAGTATGCGCCCCCGGCTTCGTCGCCAATCCGGCTTGCTCAAGCCCCTCGCACACAGACGTAAACGAACTGGGAGGGATGCTCAGGTAGAAAATCCGGTTGCCGGGTAACTGGAGGTTCCGCTCAATGTCTTCTGCCCGGGATTTCAGACTGGCATAGGTGTTCGGGTCCTCATTTCCCCCCGACACGTAAAAGAGGCGTTGCGCGAAGTCTTTCCACTTGTCTTCTGCCAAGGCTTGCCGGGAATGTGTCACGACGCCGTCCCGAACCGCAGCGCGGAATTCCTCGTCGGTCATCGACTTACGGCCCAGCCCGATCACCGCATAGGTTGGTGGAAGAAGTCCGTCGAGGAGCAAGTTATAGAGAGCGGGAATCAGACGCCGACGCGCCAGATCGCCGGAACCTCCGAAGATGACGAGGGTACAGGGTTCGACCGGGGGGATCGTTTCCTGTGAGGGGCTGATATCGATACGTGGGCTATTCGGTGGCATAGGGCTCCGGCGTTACCGGCGGACCGCATGGCCGCCGAAGGCATTTCGTAACGCGGCCAGCATCTTTTCCGCAAAGGATTCGCTCTGCCGCGATCTGAATCGAGTGAATAATGCCGTCGCGAGCGTCGGGACCGGTACATCCTTCTCGATCGCATCGGCGATCATCCAGCGCCCCTCGCCGGAATCCTGTACATAGCCTTTCAGCTGTTCCAGTCGCGGATCCTCTTTCAAGGCGCCGGCCGCCAGTTCCAAGAGCCATGAGCGGACGACGCTTCCGTGCATCCAGAGGTCTGCGATCTTGGCGAGGTTGAGCTTGTAATCGCTTTTCGCCATCAGCTCGAAGCCTTCCGCATATCCCTGCATCATGCTGTACTCGATGCCGTTATGTACCATTTTCACGTAATGCCCGGCGCCCACTCCGCCGACGTGAGCCCAGCCCTGTTCGGGCGCTAGTGTGGTGAAGATCGGCGCGAGCTGTTTCACCGGCGCTTCGTCGCCACCGACCATCAGGCAGTAACCGATCTTCAATCCCCAGATGCCACCGCTGGTCCCTGCATCGACGTAGTGAAGCTGTTTCTTCTTGAGATCCCCGGCCCGGCGAACATCGTCGTGAAATCTGGTATTGCCGCCGTCGATTACCGTGTCGCCTGGATGGAGCAGTGCCGCGACGGCCTGAACGGTCTCCTCCGTCGGCGCGCCGGATGGAACCATGACCCAGACCGCGCGCGGGGCCTTGAGTTGGCTGACAAGATCGGCCAACGATAAGGCGCCGACACAACCGACCCCTTCGGCCTGTTTGATCAGATCCGCTGATCGATCATAGACCACCACCCGGTGCCGGTCGCGTTGCAACCGGGTGACCATATTCATCCCCATTTTCCCGAGCCCGATGAACCCGATTTCCATAGTGACTCCTTCTGGTACGGTCATGGCTGGACAAGATCGCGCGGATCACACTCCTCAAGAGGAGCCTGTCCTCTGTTCAGACCTGCAAGGGATGACTGGCTGACGAACCCTGTGCGACAGCAGTCTGATGATCGATCCCGGAGTCCTGTCAGTCGATTCTGGCAGGATTCGGTACGTCCTTAAAGAGAGTATCGGCAAGGTCGTGGCCAAAGTTGAGCCGTTCCGGCAGAGTGGCAGCAGTCAGGAACTGCCCAGCCAGGTCACCTAACCCCGCATCGCGGGAGGCGATAAACTTTGGCACGTCACTCGGCGCGGTCAGCCAGAAGCCCCGTAGCCGGAAGAACGCGCTGACGACGTCATCGAAAAATATCGAGAGTAGATACTGCGCGGTCGCCGGCTTATCGGCTAGATCTCGTGCCTTTCCCAGCCAATGGAAACACTCTGCCTTCATCCGAATCTGCTCATTGATGCTGACAGGGGGCGGCCCCTGGCGGAACCGTTGGTTGGCGCGTTCGATGAGCTTGGCGCCGATGCTGTCGTGATCGAAGAGGATGCGGGCTTTCCGCAAGAGAGACGGGAGGCGGGGCGAGTAGGGGAGGTCCTCCTCAAACTCTTGATGCCCGCGATACCGGATGTCGGCCAGACGATCGGCGACACGGACGATTTCGTGGCCGTCGGCCTGTCCTTTCACGAGCGCAATGAGATCGATGTCGCTGTGAGTCGTGATGGCGCGCCGAACGCTGGACCCCACCAGGATCACACTGACGAGATCGCCACCGCGGCGACCACGGACGTGGCGTAAGGCCACCGCGACCAGCTCTTCGAATCCCGGCTCGTCGATCGGGTCAGGTTGTTCCGGGGGCTCCGGCATCGCTAGGAGTTCTGCCTTCAATTCTTCTGACGTGGGGATAGGGTGGGTGGCTTGGCTATCCATTTAGGCTCCCTGTACGAGCTGAATGTGTTTCGGGAGCGATCCCAGCCAGTCCTCGAACGGTTGGTCCGCATCGACGATGATTTCCAACTTGCCATTGGGCAACCGCCGGACGACGCCCGGGCTTTCAGGGGACAACGGGATTTCGACCCACTCGCGGTTCAGACCGAGCGAGTCGGTGACCTCAAGGATCCGGCTGATGTGTTTGAACGACACAAGCTCTAACGGCATTGATGCTCCATCACGCGGCATTCTAGATTTCAGTGGGAGAGGTGTCAATGAGGAAGCGTTTGGCCTGCATTATTCATGAGTGCTTCTACTGCAATCGCCGATGCTTGACTCAAGCGAGACGGGCGAGACTGGCGGGGAAAGCGCGACAGGCAGGGACAGGACTCACACGTCACGCGAGTCGCGCTCCGCTCCGTCATTTCGTGACGAACCGTCATGAATAGTGCGGGCTAAGAATCAGCGAGGCCGGATAAAGGCGTGATAATAATCGACAGGACTCGGTGGTGCGGTTAAGGCGATCATAAATGACTGGGGGTCATAGCCTATGTCTTCGAGGTCCTTCGAGGCCGACATCAGCTCTTCCTCTGTGAGATAGGCGACGGTGTCGGGAATCCCTGTCGGCTTCAGCGCACGCACGAGGGCCTGGAGCATCTCTCGCTCCTCCGGTGGCATCTCCAACGGAATGGGAAAGTCCAGCTGGCGCGCATAGGGACTCTGGTAGCTCTCGTTCAATGCCAGGAGGGTCTTGAGCATCAGCCGGTCCTGCTCCCACGGCGCCATGCTCGTACCGGCGGAAGGGTGGGTGGCCATGAGATCCATCAAGGTCAAGACGTTGGTCCCCAAGCTGCGCCCCACGAATTCACGCTGGCTTTCGATGGTCATGGTGCCGGCCTCGACCTGCTTGGCGACCGCTTCGGCCAATGCAAAGTTGACCATGAAACTCTGTTGACCGCCGAATTGGCCGGAGCAGGGCTTCTCCGGATCGTTCAGCACATCCATATCCGCCGTGCCTGCGTCGAAACTGCTGAACCCGATCGCATCGGGAGCCAACAGACGCTTCGCTTCTTTGATCGTGGCGTAGGCCCCCATATTGACGGGGACTACCACTTGCTCATCGATACGCTTGAGGAACTCCGTGATGGTCTTCCGGTACGGGACTTCTTTCCATTCGACCGTCCGATATTCACGCTCCCACACCAGGTCGTCGAGAAACGGCGGAAAACCCTTGAGCGCCTCCATATCCATGGCCTCGAACGCCCGGACAAAGGCCGCCCAATCGGATATTTTCGCATGCAAGGCTTCGCTCACGTTCGGTCGCAGGAACTCTTCTTCGATATCGTTCGCCTGCCGCGACATCAGTTTCGTCGGGAGGTCGTTCCACAGTTCGTTACAGAAGATGCGATCCACGCTGCCATCCGCCATGCCTTCGAGCCGGTCCACGGTCCCTCGATGTGTCTCAACCCGATCGCGGTGGGACGCAAGTTCCGGATGAGCCAGCGCTGCGTCGAGCACCGATTGCTCCCAATCGACCAGCACATAGCGAATACGGGGATAGATCGCTCCGTCTACGTCGAGCGCCTTGA
>JANYBU010000447.1 GCA_025360665.1 Nitrospira sp. | reverse complement strand
ATGTAGGGTTGTGCATGCAGTGACTCTGCGCCAACACCTGCACCAGTTTCAAGCGGGAGAGAACGCCGGGAACGCCGCCTCAGACAAGGCCTTCAGCAGGACCGGAGCACAGAAGGACCCACTGGAAGGTGCGAAGACCCTGTTTATTTGGTTGAACCAGACAGGCCGGACTTGTGCCACTCGTGTGAGCTATTGAAGTCCTAGCTCGCATCGCTCCGTATCCGGGGCCAAAGCCGCCAGTTCCGATGGTTATGTACGTTTCTTTGAGTAACTCCGAAAGGCGAAAACCTCACTCGGATTCGGCTTGGACGATCGCTTGCGGACTGCGAGGCGGAGACATATGACACTTGAACCTGGTCGGTCCTTTCCCGACAGGATGGGCGTGCAAGCATTGTTATAGCTTGCCGACAAGATGGCTCATGCCAGCTAACGCTCTGCATCAGCTGCGGCGCGAAGCGCCGTCCGCTTGAGCGAATGGTTAGGCGGGTTCTTTTGCCACCCAACTCACCTTTTTCTGAACACCAACACCATCCGCGACCGTCTGGCCTTCGTAGGTGCCGGCACGAGCCTGGACGACAATATAGAACAGATCTTCTGTCTCGGATGTGTTCCGCCAGCACCTCTCTCATCCTTGGGCGACCCGGATCACTGTCCCCTCGGTGACGGACAGCACCTTGTCGTCGATCTGGAATTCGCCTCGGCCTTTTAGGAAAATATAAGTCTCTTCGTTGAGGCGGTGCTTATGGTAGAACGGCATCGAGGTCCTGGGGGGCATCTTATGAAGAGAGATTTCGCTGCTTGTCAGGCCCAGGATTTGATTCAAGAAGATCTTGCCATCGGTCTCGCGCGGCAAGGCCGGATGTTTGAACTTGTACTGGTCCAACTAGGCCAGGGGCCCCAATTCGACCGCCGTGAAGTTTGGCCCGCTTTTGGTTTTCGTCATGCTCATGTCCTCCAGGCATTACGCCCGCCTAACGCCAGATTTCAGCCGCGGCGGCTCATCATTCCACTGGCCGCCATCGGCTGCAAATCTCTGTTAGGCCGAAACGCCCGTCGTGAGAAAAAGAGCACACGTTGATCGATTCAGGATGCGACGAATGTTTGCTCGGGGAAGGTCGCTTCAGTCAAGGCCGTACTTCCGCCGTAACCTCGTCGTCTGGCGCCGCAGAGCCTGAGTATCCTGCGCTGGCTCCCCGTCTTCCTCCTGGAACCGGGGAAGAACCCAGCGACCCAGACGGTAGGCGGCCGGACCGACTGCGGTAGGAAGTTCATCGCGCCCGGCCTTGAGCGTCACGAGCGTACCCCAGGGAATCCCAGCAAAGTCCGTGGGAACCTTCTTCCGATTCAAGGGCACCGCCTTTGCGCCTCGCGCGACGGCGTACAAGGTCTCGGGCGAGACGCGAAGCGTAAGGGGATGGAAGGAAGGCTGTCCCCCGGGCCACTCCCGCACGTTCACCGAAACATCGCGTCGACGCGCCGAGCGCAATAGAAGTTGCGCCACCAAGTGCCGGTGGCAGTACCGCGCGTCCGCCGGAGATTCGCAAGCGCAAAAAAAGATTACACGTGCGGATCGATCCTTGCCCTCCAGCACCACGTCGAGAAGCTGGTTCGCCGCCATGGGGCAGGCGATCCGCGGTGCCTTTCGAGTGCCGATGCTGCTATTACCTAAAGTCGGCATCCAACGATAGCGCTGCCATCCAAGAAGATCTTCGAACGCACGTTCCTTGAAACCCGGCGCTCGGCCCGTTCTCCGAAAACGAATATCGACGAAGATCGGAGGATTGAACCCGCGCTTTCTTTCCGCAGCATCCACCGCGGAGACCAGTTGCGGAGTGGCAGTACCCCATCCCCAAAAGCCCCAAGAAAACACGGAAAGATGCTTCACGCGATTGCTCTCTTCAAATGGGTCGAGTTTTCCGACCACAGCTTCTGTGGGGAATAAAACCTTCTGTTCCCTTTCGGCCTAACAATGTTTAGGCCGATCCGCATAAGCTGCTGATCTCTGGGTTTTTGTCCGTATACCACGCCTTGGAATTTCATGCCGAAGGCTTGTTAACCCCTTTACCTTCAATTGTTTACTTCCTGCCACGCGGTTTATCACGGCAGCCTATACGGATCAGCATAAGACCACCTCTTAGAATGGATTCAAAGCCCGTCTACAGAACTACGAACGCCTCCAGAGCCGCGGTTAAGGACATGAATATACATCATCGTTGTCATGACGTCACTGTGGAGCCAGGGAGACCCTCCCCTATGTCTCTCTTTAGGGGAACGGCCGAGGCTGCCCTTCACTGCGCGCATCGGACGAGCACAGCTTCAACTATGCTCCTTCCACGCTCACACCGCCTCTCACAGGAGGGTGGCCTGTTTGGCCTCCCACTGCGCGCGTCCAACGAGGGCCTTCTGAGGCCGCGCGTTGCGCGAGCAAAGGAGGCCAACAGGCTACCCTCCTATTCTTCCCTTGACAGAGGTACCCACCCCCTGGCTATGATTCCTGCCACTTGATTCGAACTTGTAGTTGAGAACATATTGTCTCCGGCCACCATTATTCAAAGGAGTAGGCGTATGAAGCTTATAATCGGCACTGTTGCGACCGTCTCCGGTATCCTGTTTGCGATGTCGATGGCCTCGGCGAATCCGGCGCTCCTCCCCAAACATGAAGGCTATCCGATGAAGAACAGCGGAAGCCCTGTGACGGGCCAGCCAACCGCCAACGATCCTGGCCAGTTGGATGCACGTGGGGACTCCACGTTACTCAAGTCACAGAACTCCATCAAGCATAGCGAGCAGCACCTGAACAAGTTGAATAATGAACGGATTACCGAAGGTCAGGGCGCAGGCCGCCTTCCGAATGTCCAGGGGCCACAGATCATGATTGCCCCTCCGGTGACCTCCGCCACAAAGATTGCCGACGATCGGAAGATCGAG
>JANYBU010000417.1 GCA_025360665.1 Nitrospira sp. | reverse complement strand
GTCGATGAGACAGTGGACCATCGCTCCTCCCTCTCGGAAGGGACGGAGGAAGAAGGTGTGAGCGGTTCGCTCATACAACGGGGACCATCAGGCAGAGCTATTTCCCAAAGGCTGCATACCCAACATTTGACTTTATCTCCTTGGATTATCGCACTCTTCACAGCGTCCAGACACACCCATTCGATATCGGCGTGTGAAAACCCTGCAAGTTTCTTGGCTGCCTTGTTCAGATTTAACCCTTGCTGCGGGAAGTTTTTTAGTTTCATATTCAGAAGGGTGCGGGCTTCAGAATGAGTAGGGCGCGAAAAAAATAGCACCTCGTCAAAGCGCCTCCATAGGGCCTTGTCGAGCAACTTTTCATGGTTCGTGGCCGCGATGATGAGGCTCTCCCCTTCAAAGCCGTCTAATAATTGCAAAAAACTGTTCACAACTCTTTTAAGTTCCCCGTGTTCCGTAGCGTCAGTACGACTTTTCCCGATTGCATCAAACTCATCAAATACGACAACCCATCTTCCCGTATTGGCATAGTCAAAAACCTTCCGAAGATTTGCTGCAGTCTCACCCAGGTATGATGAAATAATTGCATCAAACCTAATGTAGAGCAGCGGCGCTTGGACTTCCGAAGAGATTATTTCAGCACAAAGGCTCTTCCCGCATCCAGGAGGACCGCAGAAAAGGAGCTTCGTCTTAGGCCTTAGACCGTGAACCCTCAAAAGTTCAGTTTTACGGTATTCTTCCAAAATTCTCTGGAGCTGCTCCCTTGGCTTTTCCTTCAATAGAATATCCGAGAGACTCCGCACCGGTTTGCGGATGTCGACCAGAGGCAGCTCACGCTCCTTGTCTCTTGGCAGAATGTCAGTGGTTGGCTTCAAAGGAAGCGTTGGATTTGTCGGAACTGTATTGTCGAGGATGTTCAAGAGATCTCTAGCTAGGGAATGATTTTGCTTCTGCTGCTCTTCTGCAATGACTTGAAGTGCCACCGCTCGGAAATCATGATCATCATGGCGCGCATAGCTGGCAAACAGCTTCCTGAGCAACTCACCTCGTGCCATATCACTAGTCCATTGGGGTTACTTTACATGACGGAATCGATAGGCCTCAAAATCTTCAAGTAACTTGCAAAGAGGGATACGCTTTTCTTACTGACAAATCAACCGATGGCGTAAAGGAATAAGGATATTGTACTTTCGCGTGCTGACTTAGTCCATCCTAGCAAATACGTGCCAAGCCAGGTATCGTCAAAAAAATCTTCCTTCAGTGGTCCCTCGCTTTACCTCCCTAGAATCCCACTGACACCCCCCGTTCCCAGCAGCGCCTGATGGGGTGGAGAGCGGATGGCGTATGGCGGGGGAAAAAGAGCTCATGGCGAGTGGCTTATAGCCGATGACGCAAACAAGAAACGTATCTCGTCTCTCGCTTGATGAGTTGCGCTTCACGTTTCTTGGACGACGAGATACGAAGGCAGGCGGAAAGGGGATATTCTGCATTTTCCAGGTCTTGCACTGCGCGAAACTTTCTCACCCGCCCACCCACTGGCACGCCGAGACGTGCCAGTGACCCGAGCGAGGGCATTTCAATCCTCTTCACCTCTCGTTAAGGGAGTGGCCGAGGCTGCCCTTTTACTGCGCGCATCGAACGAGCACGGTTTCACCCTGCGCGTTCTGCGAGCAAGAAGGGCACCTGGCCGCTCCCTCCCAACCCTTCCGAGCTTGCTCCTTCTCTTTATCTTAATGGGCGGCCTAGATTAGTCACCGACTGCGCGCGATCCGTATGAAGATCGAGGCTGAGGTCAAGGTTGAGAGGTGACGTGAAGGAATCGCTCAGGTCTTAAATCCGATGCGGCGGGATTTCGGAGTCGGCGGCTCCATGAGCTGACGGATGGCATCGAATAGCGATCGAATCTGTCCATCATGCCCTCCCACTTTCCGTTCAAGTTGCTCCAACTTCGTCGCCAAGGTCTTATGGCTTGCGGCAAACTCTCGCAGCTTCACAAAGGCTCTCATAATCGCGATATTCACATGGATGGCCCGTTTGCTTCGGAGCACACCAGCCCACATTATTCACGAAGACTTCTACTACAACCGACGATATGCCGCTACGACAAGCCTGACGGCGGGCGGGCTCGCCGCTCAGTCAGTCAACATACTGTTTCAAGTATGCCTCCTTCCCTCACGGCTCCACGCGCCCGTCTCGCTTGGCATCTCGGCGGTTTCGTGACGAACCCTCGTGAATAATGCGGGCTATAGAGCATGGCAATCCCTTGTTCCGTAAAGGCCCTTGGCAACTTCCTGGTCCCTCCCCAACTTGATGTTCCAAATTAGAACTTCAAGTCGTTGAACTCCGGATGTGTCAACTGCAGCATAAAATCATCGGGAAATCTGTCTAGATTCCTCGATACCGCCTTATTGAAATCCCTAGATGATCTTCAAGTGCGCACGTCGAACGATATAAATGCTCCCTCCAAGCTCGCTCGTACCTCCCCTCAAAGGGTGGCCTGGATCAGTTCCAACGTGCGCGCGTCGAACGAGGCCCTTCTCAGGGCGCGCGTTCCGCGAGCACAGGGACTGACCAGGCTACCCTCTCTCCCCTCGGTGCCTGCAGCCGGCTGAGACAGTCTGACCAGAGTACGGCCGGATCTTTGTCAAAAATACCGATCGAATCTGGCGGCAAGATCCCCCACGCCCCCAGAAGCATCTCACCTTCCAGCTGCCTCGGAGCCCACGCGGCAAATCCCGCAAAAGCCCGGAAGGTTTCGGTCGGTTTCGCCTGCGTAATGATGCGCTCCAGGATCTTAGGTGTGCCCCCCACATAGACCCCGTCGAAGACCGATCGTACGTCTGTTGGAGGCTCCTTGAGCCGGAACAGCAGGAGAAGGCGAGTTGGCTCTACCGGCCCACCCGCAAACAACCGATAGCTGGTCCCCTTGAGCACAGTGAGGTCCGGCAACGCTTCGGATAGGAGGACTTTCGTGGAGCGATTCAGAATGAGCCCAAGTGTTCCTTCAGGCCCGTGCTGCACAACGAGCACGACGGATTCGCGGAAGTTCGGATCATCCAGGGTTGGGCTGGCCACTAAGAGCATACCCCTCCCGACCGACGACGGCGAAAATTCCTTCTCCGCCAGAGCGGGTACCGCATGCAGAACGGTCAAGAGTCCCCCGAGCAGGAAGATCGCCATGACTTTCCGTGCACCAGTGGAACTCCGCGCGCGAGGGCACTCAGACGGAGGCAACATGAGGGAGCTTCCCGATTCGAGAGCTTTCAATGCTTCTCCCTTCACATTCGGTAGGAGTCTTTCCACCACGTCCTGATCGACGACAATCGCCGCGCATTACGCTGGTGGTTTCTGGGCTGGTCCACTGCCACAAGGAACCTTAAATGACGGTTCCGACAATAGATGTGTGTGGTCGAGCAGCTGCATGATGACCTTGGCGGCTTGGAAGAGATCGTTCTGTTCTCCGTCGGAAAGCGAAAACTTCGTCTTAATTCGCGTCACACGTTCGGCCAATTCCTCATTCGCTTCGGATACTTCGGCATAGAGCAGATGCCGAAGTGAGATATGGCGGACTTCGCAGCCGCATTGCCGGAGATCGTTCACCGGGAGCCGGCCCCTCGGCTCCCGATCCTGCTTCTCGATCGGAATGCCCATTCTCTCGAGTAGGGAGCGGCGAGATTCGATCAACATGGCATCCGTGGCATCGAGCGCATTGGTGTCGACGAAATAGTCGATGAATGTACGATCGGACTCACGCGTGTTGAGATCAGCATGATCGCTCGATGGCGTGGCGTCGATGACAAAAATGACACATCCCTTGGGAAACAGCCGATCAAGCGACGTGCCTAAAATGTTCCGATTGATGTATTGGGTGATTGCCTGCACGCCTAGATTATCGATGGGACCGCCGTCATAGAGGTGCAAGAACTGCATCGGCTCCATATACCACTGCAGGGTGACGTCCTGGAATGCGCCGGGAAATGCGGATGACGCATTCACGGCATTGGCGACGTGATAGGGGGCGAGCACAGAATGGAGCATGGCGAAGCGTTCATCCGTAAAGGTGAACCGGGTGTGATCGTTGTGGACGGTCGAATTGAGCAGGATTTTCGGATGAGGCTGAAGGTCTGCAAAGGTGGCGTCGTGGTACAGGCGGTTGTTAAAGACTTGCACCATAATATCTGAGCGGGTGAAGTCGGACAGCCAATAGCGAAAGATGTTCTGCGGCAGAAACCACCGGCGAATCCAACTGCTCTGAAAATCGTAGCCCAATGCCTCGCGGACCGCCGGCTCGGTAAATGCGCCGGCCTTGTCTCCGAGTCCGTAATACACGGCCGGGAGCGTTCCACCGGACACGCCTGAAATCACATCCACTTGTTCCAGCAGGCCCCTCTGTTGGAGCTCCAACATGACGGCGGCGCCGAAGTTGGCGGCTCGACTCCCGCCGCCCGAGATGGCCAGCGCGACAAACCGGTCGTCCTTCGATTCGAGTTCGGTCAACTTCCATGAGCCGGCTGTGTCGGGCACCGGTGTGTCGGCGGGCCACGGCTGATTCCATCCTGGCCGCCAGTGGCCTGGCAGAATGGAGCATCCGCCGAGCACGAAGAGCAGGCACAGAACCCATGTGATGGCATGGGCTCGCGCTGCCCAGCGACCTAGAGCCGAGTCGCGTAGAGGAAGTTTTTTATTGTCATGCCGGTCGAACAACAACATGGATGCCTCTCAGGGAAGCTAATTGTAAGTGGCATGGGGAAAACTCGCAACAGAAGTGAAGTGAGGACAGGCTACTTATTGCTAGCGATCGTGTCAACTTATTCGGCAAGAACAATACCAGCATTCATGGGATTAGATGATCAGTATCCCACTGATACTCAGCTGGCCCGACGAAAGGGAAGCAGCCAGACTGTCCTTCACTGCGCGCATAGTTTCATTGATGCGAGACGTGGTTGGTCTGGTCCATCTTGTTTATCTGGTCTATTTGGTCTGTCTTGTTGGCCGGACCGGCAAACCCAGCAGGCAACCAAAGAAGCTAGAGAAACCAGATAGACCAGACGAACCAAATGAACCAGATGAACAAGAGCGACGTGCGGGACGAGTGAGACGGGCCAAACGGGGCGGGCCTGATGGATTCCCAACTGCGCGCGTCAGATAGAAGATAAGGCCAGGTTTTTGATATCCTCACGTTCACGAGTTGAGGAACATCAGCCTGGGGCGCCGTTCATGATTCACATCCGACCCGCGACCGAAGCTGATTTCGCCGCCATCCTTCAAGTACAGCAGGCCGCGTTCGGCGAATACACCAATGTCTATAAAGTGAGCGGATGGACCACGGAAACGCTCGATAGCCTGAAGCACGATGCGAAGGACAAACGAATCTTGGTGGCAGAGGCGGAAGGAGTAGTTGTCGGATCGGTGCGTTATTGGACGGTGGCTGGTGTGGGCGTGATCCGGCTGTTATCCGTGAGTCCTGCCCATCAGGGCCATGGGGTGGGAAAAGCATTGATACGCGAAATCGAACGGGTCGCAACCGATGCCCATAAGCTCTATGCCTGCACCATGCTGAGTACGGCCAGGAATATTCATGTGTTCTTAAGCCTCGGCTACAAAGCGGAAACGATTCTCCCCGATCACTACGACCACCTTGATCTCATCTGTTTCGCCAAGTATCGTTGAGATACGAGCGCTGATGGCGCGAGCAAGAAACATGGCCCGTGAAGCGTATCTCGCTGGCGGCGCGATCGGGTTCTTGTGATGTCTCACCGCGCAAAGACGAGTAGGCTGTTGGCCGGGAGCACGAGAGCCGCGGAATAGCCCAAGTCATGCAGCGGTTGCGGATCGGCGACAACCAGCCCGCCGTTGCCGACCACGCCGGGATTGACCCAGTTCTCGTACACGTCGCTGTTGAAGACCTCGCGCCACTCCCCGCCGCCAGGGAAGCCGATGCGATAGCCGAACCGATTGAAAGGCGCCAGATGCACGACCACGATCACGTCGTGGCCTTCTCCCTCCACCCAGCGATGAAACACCAGCACCCGGTTCTGATCGTGCGCGTGCACGGCGCGAAATCCCTGGCCGCGCAAGCCGGGAGTATGCCGGCGCACCTCGAACAATTCTCGCGTGAACCGCACATGGTCGAGCATCTGCTTGTCGCCCTGGTCGAGGCCCGCCCAGTAGAGGAGCAGATCGTGGTGCGAGACAAAATCGTCCGACCATTGCTTGTCCTCCAGAAATTCTTGCCCCATGAACAGCATGGGAATGCCCGGCGCGGTGAGACTGAGCCCGATCGCGACACGGGCACGGCTGCGGGCGAACCAGGAACGGGGATTTGCCGGATCCCCGAGACGGGCGATGCGCTGCTCTCGGCCATTGTAGACAATGTCGTGATTTTCCGGCCCCTGCACGAAGCGCCACTGCTCTTGAAAGCCCTCAGGCCAGAGGCTCCGGGCCAGACCCGTCATGTTGAGGGGGCGCTCGTCAGGAGCGCTCGCGTTGCCGATGACGTCGCGGATCGCCATGCGCAAGCCGTCGGTCAAGGTCGTGTCGAAGCCGGCCCCGTCCGGCGGCGACTTCACCACGTACGGATTCACGTCCCAGTACTCGGCATGGTTCAACGCCCCAGGGCGGTGTGCATACAAGGTGGCGGTGAGGTCCTGGCAAAACCGCCATCCGTGCGGCGCGCCGTCGCGATCGATGACGCTCACCTGGTCATAACGGAATCCGTCGACGCGGTATTCGTCGAGAAAGAATGTGGCGTTCTGGATAAGAAAATCCCGCACCTCCGGCTTGGCGAAGTCGAACACGAGGCCGCCGGCATGGCCCTTGTCCGTGAAATAGAGGGAGTTCCACTGCCCGCCCGCGGAAGATTGGCGGTCGAAGAAGTACAGGCTCTGGTCATCGAACCCGCCGCCCGCGTGGTTGTAGACCACGTCGAGGATCACGGCCAGGCCGTGGAGATGACAGAGATCCACCAGCGCCTTGAGTTGATTCATTTCTCCGCGCAGATCCTCCGGCCGGTAGCGGCGCAGTCCCTTCGCGTCAAGGAGGCCATTCACCTTGGCGACGTACGGAGGCAGGTCGGCATCCGCCACAGCGTAATCCATCTCGGGTGAAAAATAATCGGTGCCGTTGTAGCCGAGACTGAAGCTGGTTTGGAATTCCTGAATAGGCATGAGCTGCAGCGCCGTGACGCCCACTTCGGTCAGATACGGTAGCTTGCGCGCGACATCGAGAAACGTGCCGCCTTTGTGCGGCAGGTTCGGTGTGAAGAAGGTGCCGACGTGGAGCTGGTAGAGGACGAACTCATGAAAGGCCGGCGTGACGTATCCGCTCTCGTGCCAGGGGAAATCGGTCTTGCGGACGATGCACTCGCTGGGAAAGGGCGTCGCGAGCTCGCGGGCGTAGGGGTCGCGCTTCAGCCCCTCGCTCCCTTCCCCGACAACGTAGAACATGTAGCGCTCGCGATCCCGGACGCCGGAAATGAAGCCCCGCCAATGGCCGGACTCGTCGCGCGTGAGCAGACTGGCGTCGTTGCGCACCCGATGGTTGAAGTCGCCGATCGCGTACACGGCCAGGGCCTGCGGCGCCCAGACGCGGAAGATCGCGCCGTCGGCGATCAGATTGGCCCCCATCGGGGTGCCGGGATGGATGTGGTCGAGAGACGCGGGCATGGCAAGGTATCCGTCGGACAACGACCCTTCGTGTCCATGCTATACGAACAGCCGATCCTGAGCAAGCGACCTGTCCTCGGTCGCAGAATGGCAACCCGCTGGATCAAGGCCTGGAACAGCCTTGATCCCAGATGAAGCTGAATTGTCAGGTCTTGTGATCAGACATCGAGCAAGGTGCGCTGAGACTGCCTGTCTTTCCTCCCCGAAATCCCACCGACACCCGCACCGTTCCCAGCAACGCCTGATGCGGGAGAAGAGCTTATCGCAAATGGCTTATAGCTGATGGCCGGGGAACAAGAGCAGATGGCAGATAGTTAGTTCAATTTCACACCGGTCGCCACGACAAGTCGTGCTGTTCAGGCCCTGCTTTCTCGATTTTTCTCTTTTCCTCTGCCATCATTTGCCGTACTCTTCATATCTATGAATCAGCCCGACCGCCTCCTCAAGCCCGGCACCCTGTGGCCCACCCTGCTCGAACGAACGGCCCATGCCCGTGAGCATAGGGCGATCCTCTCGATCCCCACGACGCCGGAGGTGATCGAGCAGAGCGGCATGGCCTTTCAGGTGCGCGTCATCACGGCCCTCGCCATGAAAGCCATGACGACAGGCGCGCAGCCGAACGCCAACCCCTTCCTGCCCTACGATCCCGATCTGTTCGTGGCGGAGGTCTCCCAAACCCATGTCGCCTTGCTGAACAAGTTCAACGTGGTCGATCATCATCTCGTGATCGTCACGCGTTCGTTCGAGCCTCAAGAGGCGCTGCTCACTCGCCAGGATTGTGCGGCGCTGCTGATCTGCCTCGCTGAGATCGACGGACTGGGCTTCTACAACGCCGGGCCAGCAGCCGGAGCCAGTCAACGTCACAAGCATCTACAGCTGATCCCCCTTCCCGCTTCCACCGAACCCAGGCTACCGATCGAACCGTTGTTGCGCTCCGTGCAGATGGCCGGCGCCACCGGGACGGTGCCAGGCTTGCCGTTCTTGCATGCCTATGCCCCGATGGATCCAGAATGGATCGACCAACGGAGGGACGGCGCCTCGTCATTGCTCGCTTGCTATCACTCGCTGCTCCGCGCCGTGGGCTGGTCGGTGGAGGCCATGCCGGGAGGATCTGCACCCTCGGCTCCCTATAACCTGCTCCTGACCAGGCAATGGCTGTTGCTGGTGCCACGGTCGGAAGAAAATTTCGAGGGGATCTCGATCAATGCGCTGGGCTTCGCCGGAGCCTTGCTCGTGAAGGACGCGGCGCAGCTTGCGATCCTTCGAAAGCAGGGTCCCATGACAGCGCTTCAGCGCGTGGCACTGCCGCGAGAGGCGTGATGCGTCGTTCGTGAAGCGCGAAACGTTAACACAGGAGGATTATGATGATTCGTCTAGTACCAGCTCTCATCGTGGCATTCGTCGTCGTTGCCGGTCTCGTGTCCGGCTGCATTCCGCGTCACCCCCCGCACACTCCTCAGCCCGTGCCCGAAGTCCCCACCCAAGAGGTAAGCCCAGTGATCAACAGCAGGGGATGAAGAACTGATAGCAGGAAGAAGATACGTCTCTCGCGAAACGTGAATCGAATTTCGCTGTTCGCGCGGGACTTGCGAGAGAAGCGAGACTGGCGGGACGGGCGAGGGTTGATCTGGTTCATCTGGTCTGTCTTGTTCATCTGGTTAGTTTCGTTCAACCAAACAAACTAAACAGACGGCGGTTTCAAGTTCCAAGTGCAACGGGTGAAGGATGGCGCAGGTGCGCGTAGACTTCCAGGGGCGTGGCAAAGTCGAGACATTTCCTCGGGCGCGTGTTCAACCGATGGGCGATGGCGTTCAACGCGCGCTGCGTGTAAC
>JANYBU010000408.1 GCA_025360665.1 Nitrospira sp. | reverse complement strand
CGGGATCATTTTCTACGTGGCAGCGCGATTCGAGCTTCGATTCGGCATCGCTGCGGCCTTGGCGACCTTCCATGACGTGTTGGCGGTGTTGGGCGCTTTTTATCTCCTGGATAAGGAAATTACCTTGCTCGTCGTGACGGCATTGCTGACGTTAGCCGGCTATTCGATGACGGATACGGTCGTGGTGTTTGACCGAATCAGAGAAAATCTCCGGATGCGGCGGCGGGACAGCGAAGAGACGATCATCAACAATGCGGTCAACCAAGTCTTGAGCCGCACGATCGTCACCAGTTTGACCGTCGTGTTGGTGTTGATTCCTCTGACGCTGGCAGGCGGAGAGGTCTTGCACGACTTCTCTCTCGCCCTGTTGTGGGGCGTGATCTTCGGGACCTATTCGTCTATCTTCGTCGCGAGTCCGTTGCTGTTGCTCTGGCCGGGCGCGTCCGTCCGGCTCTTGCAACGCTCATAGGGCCATCTGATGATCTGTCGATCTGATGAATGCCATGAATTGCCGACAACTCAGCAGACCATCAGATCAACAGATCCCTGAATTGCCTCGTGTTAATGTAACTCGACCAGGCAAGACTCCTGGGATCATCCCCAGGAAGTAACTCGCCCATCAAGGGCAACCCATGACACTCTGGAGTCGGTCTCACAGTCTCCAGCGCAAGATCATCACGGCGATCGTGATGGTCGGACTTCTGCCTCTGACCCTCCTGCTTGCGCTTACGTACGTCGAGGAGCGGCGCGCGCTTCGCGAAATGACCGGCGCCAACTTCAAAGAAGTTGCCGTCGAAGCCGCTCGCCGCATCGAAATGCAGGTCAGTCGTGGGATGAACGAGGCCCAGCAGCTCGCCACGACCCCATTTCTCCACACCGCCGTCACCGAAGCCAACCGCACGTACGAGGGGAAGGATGCGCAAAACATCCAGGGCATGATTAAGGATTGGCAACAGCGGTGGCGTCAGCGGGATAAGCAAAGCGAGTTTCCCCTCTTCATCAATCGCATCGTCACCAATTACCTTATCCGGTGGCATGATATCCGTAAATCGGACTATGTAGGCATCTTGGTGACCGACCAGCAGGGGGCGTTGGTGGTCAGTTCCATTCCCCAAGTGGAGTATTTTTACGGGAAGATGCCGTGGTGGCAAGCGGTGGTGAAAGGGGGAGGTCTCAGGGGCTATGTGAGTGAGATCGCCTTCGATCCCGGTTTCGGGACTCATGTGGTCGTGGTGGCGACGCCCATTCTGGACGATACAAAGGGGACGGTGATTGGAGCGGTCACGATCCTGCTTCGCCGAGACACGATCTTCCATGCCATTGCCGATGTCACCATAGGGGCGACCGGTCACGCGATGTTGTTCAGTTCCGATGGTGTCCCTGTCATCTGTCCGGTCCTAGCCCCGGAAGAGCATACGGTCAGGCCCGAGTTGATCAGTGCTCTCGGTGGGTTGAAAGCTGGTTGGACCGTTGCCGCGGATGATTCGCATGGGGGCCGGAATGCCTTGGTTGGGTTTGCTCCGGTCCGATTCGGCGAGAGGTTGGCTCCAGGGAGCCTCGGAGGAAAGCAGTGGATCACCGTGGTGCGGCAGGATCCCCAGGAGACCTATGCGCCGCTCACCGAACTCGTGGCGAAAGTGCTGCTTTATGGATTGCTCGTGCTCGCCGTGCTGTGGGGGACAGGGGTAGTCGTCGCACGCCGGATCGCGCGTCCCATTCAGTTGTTACACGATGGGGTGCGTGAAATCGGAAGCGGACGATTGGACCAGCGGCTGGAACTGAAGACTGGCGATGAAATAGAAGGGCTCGCGGATGCGTTCAACCAGATGGCGACGAATCTGCAACGATCGTTTGCGCAGATCGAACAACGCGTGGTGGATGTCCACCACCTGGAAGAAAAGTACCGCGATTTGATCGAGCATTCGCCGGAGATGATTTATCAATTGAACCGGAGCGGCCGATTCGTCCATGTGAACAAGACGGGGCTTGAGAAGCTGAAATATACCCTTGATGAGATGCTGTCGATGCGGCTCTGGGACCTCGTGCCGCGTGGCCAGGAGCCACTCGTATTGCAATATCTGGAACGATTGGTGGCGCAAGGGCGCAGTTCGATGGATACGGTGTTTCTGGCTAAAGACGGGCACCCGATCGACGTGGAGATTCACGCCACGGCGTTGATCGATCAAGAGCGGGGTGGGCTGGTTCACTCGCGCGCGTTTGTGCGCGACGTGACCGAACGGCACCGGCTTGAGCAACAACTGCAAGAATATACGACGAAGCTTGAACAGGCTGTGTCGGAGCGGACGCAACAGCTCGTGGTCTCACAGGCGCGGTACAAGGCGTTATTCGACTTAGTGGCGGACTCGGTGTTTATGGTGAGTCCGAGTGGCATGATCGTCGCCGTCAACAAACGTGAGGAGCAAGCTCTGGGGTATGCAGAGGCGAACGTGGTCGGCCGTAGCCTGCTCGAAGTCGTCCTCTCCGTCTATCACGACGCGTTGCGCGGATGGCTGAGCGACAT
>JANYBU010000407.1 GCA_025360665.1 Nitrospira sp. | reverse complement strand
CCGGCGAGTGCCTCTTGGATCCAGGCGTCGAATTCTTCCGGCGAGACAGTCATTAGACCTTTAGCCCGCGTTATTCATGACGGTTCGTCGCGAAATGGTGGAGTGGCGCGAGGAGCGCGACTTGCGAGAAAAGCGGGACGGGTCGGATGTTTCATCTTCGCGAGTCGCGCCTGTCGCGCACGTCTTGCCTGTCTCGCTCACGCTTCACACGCTCAGCTGTTCAAGGACTGTTTTCGCCTCAATCAAGTCGAGGTTGTCGACGCCTTCGGTGAATCTGGAGTACACAGCCTTTAAGATGCGTGTGGCCTCATCCACCTTATTTTGTTTCCTCCAGAGCTTAGCCAGGCTCGTAGCAGCTCGAAGTTCAAGCATTTTCGCATGCTGATCTTGCGCAATCTTCAAGGCCTCACAGAAACACTGTTCTGCTGCCTGAACGGATGGGTCGGATTGTGCGAGCAGCAGTTCGCCTTTCAGTCGAAGCAGTTCCGCGTGCCAAAACAGTTCTCCCCCAGTGACGGCAAGCGTCTGCGCTTCCTCTATTGTGGCCAACCCTTCGTCAATGCGGTTGTGTCGTAAATAGATTTTTGCCAACAACGCCAAGGTACAAGTGTCGTGGATACGTGCTCCTGTGGCCCGAAAAGTAGAAAGCCCGTTGAGTAACTTGCCGAGACCTTCCTCCTGGCCAGTTTCGGCCAACGCCCAGCCTTGCGAGGTCGTCGCCCACGCCAACCCCAATGCAAATGAGTATTGTGTTGAAACCGCAATGGCTTCGTCGGTGAGCTCCAGCGTTCTGTTCATGTTGCGGGCAGCGGAATAGAGCCAGGAAAGGAAATCTAAGGTAAACACCAGAGTGTATGGGTGTTCCAACTCCCTCGCCATGCCGATGGCCTCCAGCGCCAGCGTGTCAACCTGCTCAACCTCACCTAAGATCCATAGTGTCCTGGCCAGGTAAATCCTCGCGGTTATCCCGGGATCTTGACCGTAGAGTACGGCATGTGAGCGGTGTTGATTCGGATCATACAGGGATTTCGCGGCGAGCAGATGGGTTCTGGCTTCGTCAAACCGGCCAAGGTAGAAATAGGTCGTACCCAAATTCCGGTGAGCTTCAACCAGCAGATCCGAGCTTTGCTCGCGGTGAGCCAGTGCGAGGAGATTTTCGGCTAGCTCGCGCGCATTGACGAGGTGCCCTCTCACCAGATGAAAGATCCATAATCCCCAAATGGCGCGAAACTGATGCACGGAATCGCTGTGCGCCTGTGACAACTCCTTCGCCCTTCGATAATTTTGCTCCATGTCGTCGGATGCATAGCCTTTGACGGACAGCAAGGGGGCTCCCCGTGCGATGAGGAGCTCCAACTCCAAGGCATTCCGCTCCGCGCCTTGCGGTAGCTCCTTGAGCAACTCGAGCGCCCTATTAAAATGATTGAGCGCTTCGATATTAGCTGATCGTTCCGCATCTCTCCGGGCCGCACGAAACCAATACTCCACCGCCGGCCCGGCGAGTCCTGCCTCCTCATAGTGATAGGCGAGGAGTTCCGGTTCCCTGGTGACACGCTCGGCGAACCGCCGCTCCAGTGCGTTGGCAATGCGCGCATGGAGTACTCGCCGGGGTTTCTTGGGGAGAGTGCTGTAGGCCGCGTCTTGGACGAGCGCATGCTTAAAGTGGTATTTCGCAAGGGGTATCTCGCCCTCTTGGAACACGAGCCCGGATGCGACGAACAGGTCGAGTGCCTGCCTCAACTGGCTGTCCGGCATTTCGACAATGGCCTGTACCAGCTCGTAGCTGAATTCACGTCCGATCGCTGCCCCGGTTTGGACAATGTCCTTGGCCGGCCCCAATCGGTCCACCCGTTCCATGAGCAACGCTTGCAGACTGTCCGGAATGGGCAATTCCTTTAATGGGCCCTTCAAGGTAAATGACTCGTTTCCCTTTGTCAGCAGCCCGGATTCCAGCACATTTTCCGTCAACGCTTCGATGTAGAGGGGTATGCCATCGGTCTTCGCCAGAATCGCCTGCTGCACCTCGGGCGGCAGGGTTTTCCCTTCGGTCATCGCTGAAATGAGTTCGGTGCTCTGCCGGCGTGGAAGCCGGCTGAGCGTCAGAAACGTCACATAACTATATTCCGCCCAGACCGGCTTGAACTCGGGTCGAAATGTGATCAGCAGCAACAACACGCGCATCTGCCGGATGCGATCAATAATTCGCGTCATCAGGTCCAGCGTGGTGGGATCCAGCCAATGGGCATCTTCCAGAATGAACAACACGGGGCTGCGCTCGGCCAGCCGTTCTAGATACTGCACGAGGGCTTCCAGCGTCATGTCCTTGCGTGTTTCGGATGACACAGTGAGCGGCGGGTACTGTTGCTCTCCTCGGATCGAGAGCAGATCCGCCAGCAATGACACCGTGTCCTGGTTCTTGATACCGCTTTCGCGAGCCATGACGTCGAGCTTCTGCAGTTGCGCCTGGGCACTGTCCTGACTGGCCAGCCTCGCTGCCTGCCGCAGAAAAGTGGTCGCCGGATAGAGCGCCGTATTGGTGTGGTACGGGGAACATTGAAATTGCATCGTCTGGTACCGCTCCTCGGCGAGGCAATCACGCAGCCTACGGGTCACTCTCGATTTGCCGATGCCGGCCTCACCACACAGGAGCACGACCTGTCCTTCGCCGTCGACGGCTTCGCGCCAGCGGCCCAACAGGAGAGCGATCTCCTGTTCTCTGCCGACGAAATTGGTTAAGTGGCTGGCTCGATAGGACTCAAACCGGCTGGCCGACACCCGGAGACTCAGCACCTGCCAGGCGTGCACGGGTGTCTCGAACCCTTTCAGCGAAACGGTGCCATGATCCGCGAACTCGAACTCATGTCCGACAAGACGTTTCGTCACCGGGTCAATAATCAGTTGATTGGGTGTGGCCAGTGCTTGGAGGCGGGCGGCGAGATTCGGGGTGTCGCCGAACACGGACCGTTCCGTGGCGGTGTCCTGCCCCATCAGTTCGCCGACGACGACGTGACCCGTCGCGATCCCGATTCGTGCCGCAAGACTAACCCCTGGATGGGGAGTGTCGTGATTGAGCGCCGTCACCGTATCCAGAATAGCCAGTCCGGCATGGACCGCGCGTTCCGCATCGTGTTCGTGGGCCTGGGGGTACCCAAAATAAACCAACATCCCATCACCCATGTATTTGGCGATATAGCCATTGAACCGACCAATGATTTGGCTACAGGCGTCTAAAAAACGTCGGATCACATCCTGGAGGTCTTCAGGGTCCAACCGGCGAGACAGTGCGGTCGAATCTACCAGATCACAAAACATCACTGTCAACTGGCGACGTTCGGCTTGATCGCGTTCGGGAGGGACTGGCGGCGTGTCCGGACTGACGGCAAGGGGGAGAGACCCCACGCCCATACCTTCAGCGCGCTGTGACAATTGCGCGATCGCCCGCAAGAGTGTTTTTCGATGCCCCAGTAGGACGCCCAGCGATTCCAGATCGCCCTGATTCAGCTCGGTGAGGACATCCCACGTAATCGCATTTTTTTCAAATGCTTCACGGTAGATCCCGAGACCCAAGTTCTCCAGCCACGCTGAGATACGATCATTCATGATGGATTACACCGACGATGGATATTCCAGCCTAAGAATGAATCTTCCACATCTTCAACCGATCCTCACGACGGGAGTGGGGTCACTTCAAAAGAGACGTCATACACGAAGCTGAGCAAGGACCGTTCTTGCCTCCTTCAAGTCGAAGTTGTCGACCCCTTCATGAAACTTGGCGCACACAGCATTCAAGATGCGTCTGGCCTCGTCCACTTCACTGCGCGTCTTCCAGAGTCTCGCCAGGCTGGTGGCGGCACGAAGCTCCAGCATGGTGGCATGCTGATCCTGCGCGATCTTCAGCGCGTCAGACAAACACTGTTCTGCGGCATGGACTGACTGGTCGGATTGCCGGAGCAGCAGCTCCCCTTTCAGCCGGAACAGTTCCGCTTGCCAAAAGAGCTCTCCCCATGTTGTCGCAAGCTTCTGCGCGTCCTCAATGGCGCCCAAGCCTTCGTCAATGCGATTGTGCCGTAAATATATTTCGGCGAGCAGCGCCAACGTAAACGTGTTGTTAAGACTTGCGCCTGTCGCCGCAACAGCGGAGAGCCCCTGTGTGAGTTTCCCGAGACCTTCCGCTCGCCCCTGTTCCGCCAACGCCCAACCTTGAAGGACCGTCGCCCAGCTCAAACCCAATTCGAACGAGTGTTTTGTGGAAACCGCGACGGCTTCGTCGGTGAGCTGCAGTGTTCTCTGCGCATCCCGAGTGGTGGAATAGATCCAGGAAAGAGACGTTAACGCAAACACCAGAGTGAACGGGTGTTCCAATTCCCTCGCCATGGCGAGGGCCTCCAGTGCCAGCGGTTCGACTTGGTCAACCTCACCCAGTATCCAAAATACCCAGGCCAGGATGATCCTCGCGGTGATGCCGGGATCTTGAGTGTACGGCAAGGCATGCGACCGGTTTCGATTCGGATCGAACAGGGTCTTTGCGGCGAGCTGATGGGCTTTTGCTTCGTCAAACCGGCCAAGAAAGAAATAACTCGAACCCACACTCTCGTGCGCTCGAATCAGCAGATCCGGGTTTTGCGCACGGCCGGCCAGCGCGAGGAGATTTTCGGCCAGGCCGCGAGCCGTGTCGGCATGCCCTCCGACAAGATGGAACACCCACAATCCCCAAATAGAGAGAAGGTGATGCTCGGAATCGCTGTGCGCCTGTGACAACTCCTTCGCTCTGAGATAATTTTGCTCTATCGCGTCGGATGCATACCCTTTGACC
>JANYBU010000361.1 GCA_025360665.1 Nitrospira sp. | reverse complement strand
GACAAGCCGGAAGCGGGCATGAGCCACACCGGCACGGCAGAACGACGGAGCATTGATCAACCCAACCGAGTCAGCACAGAGAGCAGAGACTCAGATTCGCCGACCGTCGTTCAGACTCATTTCCGGATTGGAAAATACTCCATCGACTGTATCCATGATGCATGATCGTATAGCAACGTGGCTGAATCACCTTGGTCTCGGGAGATACGCTGAGGCGTTTCAGCACAATGCGATCACGTGGGATGTCCTCCCTGAGCTGAACGAGGGCGACCTGGAGGCGCTGGGCGTCTTACTCGGACATCGGAAAAGACTCTTGCGTGTGATCGCGCAATTGTCGCCGGGCGCGGACGCGCCGGGAAGGGGGACGGTCTCCAGCGCCGTCAATCCTGAACTGCCGCCACTCCCTCCCGAACGAGATCAAGCCGAACGTCGCCAGTTGACGGTGGTCTTTTGCGATCTTGTCGATTCGACCGCCCTGTCACGCCGGGTGGACCCTGAAGACCTCCAGGAAATTATCCGGCGTTTTCTCGACGCCTGCAGCCAGGTAATCGGTCGGTTCAACGGCTATATCGCCAAGTACATGGGCGATGGAATGTTGGTCTATTTTGGGTACCCTCGGGCCCATGAAAACGATGCGGAACGAGCGGTCTATGCCGGACTGGCTCTGCTGGATACGGTGCAGGCCCTGAATCGCGAGAATCCCCATCCGGAGTTCGGCATAGCGGCGCGCATCGGAATTGCGACCGGCCCGGTCGTCGTCGGCGAAGTCATGGGGCAGGACACCGCCAAGGAACGGTCGGTGTTCGGGGAGACTCCGAATCTCGCCGCCCGACTTCAAGGCCTGGCCCAACCCAATCAACTGGTCATCGACCCGGTGACGAAACGTCTGGTCGGCAATGCGTTCGACATTGCGGATCTTGGCGCCGTGTCCCTGAAAGGGTTCGACACACCGGTTCACGCCTGGCGGGTGCTCAGCAGCCGGGCGTCGGCCAGCCGCTTTGAGTCCTGTCGGGCCATCCAATTAACCGATTTCGTCGGCAGAGAACAGGAGATTGCGCTCCTGCTGGGCCGCTGGCGCGAAGCCGTCGAAGGCGAAGGACAGGTCGTGCTTCTGTGTGGGGAGGCCGGTATTGGAAAGTCGAGAATGATCCGTAGTCTGTGCGACCGTCTCGCCGATGAGCAATATCGGATGGTGCAATTTCAATGTTCCCCGTACCATACGAATACCGCGCTCTATCCGGCGATCAATTTTTTGCGGGAGGCCGCTGGACTGACCGGTCAGGACAGCGCCGAGGCGCAACTGAGCAAGCTCGAGGTCCTGGGTGTCGATAGCGGAATCGATACGCAAGATACGGTGGCATTGTTTGCGGATCTGCTCTCGATCCGGGGCGATCACCGGTATCGCCCGCTCAACGTGTCGTCCGAAACACGCAAGGAAATGACACTGGAAGCGCTGGTGCATCATCTGCAAAAGCTGGCCGATCGCTGCCCCCTGTTGTTCATCGTCGAAGATGTCCATTGGCTCGATCCCACCACGCTGGATCTCATGACACGCATCATTGACCGCATCCGGCAGATGCGCATGCTGTTGCTGATCACATGCCGTCCCGATTTCAAGCCCGTGTGGTCGGACTATAGTCACGTGACGTCCCTGACGCTCAGCCGGCTTCCACGACGGCAGAGCGCCGAACTCGTTGCAGCGATGACCGGAGGAAAAACCCTGCCGCCCGAGGTGCAGCAGGCCATTCTCGCGAAGGCCGATGGCGTGCCCCTCTATATCGAAGCGTTGACGGAAAATGTCCTCGGATCTGGGCTGCTGACTGAGGACCATCAGGCCTTGACCTTGAAGGGCCCGCTAAAAGGATTGCCCATTCCGGATAGTCTGCAAGCCTTGCTCATGGAACGGGTGGACCGATTGGGGCCGACCAAGGCCATTGTCCAAGCCGGGGCCGCGATCGGGCGTGATTTTACCTACGAGCTAGTGCGGGCGACGGTCGACGCGACGGACAGCCAGTTGAGACAGGCCCTCGACCTGTTCGTCGCGTCGGGGTTGATGTTCCAAGAGGGCGAGATTCCCAGTGCGACCTACCACTTCAAGCATGCGCTCGTCCAGGAAGCGGCCTACAGCACCCTTCCCAAGAAGCCCCGGCGAGCGCTCCATGCGCGCATTGCCAACGCGCTGGAGAGCCGGTTCGCCGAGCGCGTCAAGCTGGAACCGGAACTCCTCGCCTATCACTATGAGGAGGCAGGACTCGCCGGGCCGGCGGTGGAGTATTGGTTTCGTGCGGCCCGGAGAGATGCCGAACGATCAGCCAATATCGAAGCGCTCAATCATTTCAGCCGGGCGCTCGATGTGCTCAAGGATCTGCCGCAAGGCCCGGAGCGTGATGCCTTGGAGTTGGATCTCCTCATCGCACGCGGCGCCCCGTTGCTGACGGTCAAAGGGTATGCATCCGACGCGATAGAGCAAAATTATCTCAGAGCGAAGGAGTTGTCACAGGCGCACAGCGATTCCGAGCATCACCTTCTCTCTATTTGGGGATTGTGGGTGTTCCATCTTGTCGGAGGGCATGCCGA
>JANYBU010000373.1 GCA_025360665.1 Nitrospira sp. | reverse complement strand
GACTTGGAACGGATACTTGTTCCAACTGCCGACGATGATCATGACTTCGGCGATGAAATTCAGGGTGCCGGGCACGCCGATTGAGGCCATACAAGCAAGCACGAAACAGCCGGAGATGAACGGCATGCGATTCGAGAGCCCACCGAGCGAGGGAATGTCGCGGGTGTGCGTCTGATCGTATACCCACCCGGCCATGGCGAAGAGCATGCCCGTGGCCATGGCGTGGGCGAACATATACATCACCGCTCCGGTCAAGCTGATGTAATCCAAGGCGGCCATGCCTAAGAAGACATAGCCCATGTGACTCGAACTGGAATACCCGATGACGTACTTTGTATCTTTGGCGTAGAACGCCACCAACCCGCCATACACCATACTGAACATGCAGAGCACGGCCGCGATGGGCATGAGTTCTCTGGTGGTCTCCGGCAGAATCTCAAAGGCCACCCGGATGATGGAGAAATGGCCGAGCTTCATCAGCACACCCGCGTGCAACATGCTCGTGGCAGCCGGCGCGGCTGCGTGGCCCACGGGAGACCAGGAGTGCAGCGGCCACAGCGGAGCGATCGAGGCAAAGCCGAAGAAAATCAGTAGCCAAATGATCTTGTCCAACGTCGTGCCCAAGACCGGGATGTTCATCAACTTGGCCTGTTCACGCAGGACCAGAATGTCAAAGGTATTAAGCCCCGAGTACTTGTAGATCAGCAAGATGCCCATCAACGCCGCGACGGCAAAGGCCGAGAGGAAGAGCACCAGTTTCATCGCGGCATACTCTTTACTGTTGGATCCGAAGTTGAAGATAAACCCGACAGAATCCCGCTGTTTGAGGCCCTCCGGATCCGTCATCTCGTTGTACTTTTTCGTGTGGCTTCCCCACATGCCCAACAGGAGATACATGGGGATCACGGACAATTCGTAGAAGAAGAAGAGGAAGAACAGATCCAACGACATGAAGACGCCGATCGTGGCAGCGGCGAGGATGAGCAGCCAGATATAGAATTCTTTCATCCGATCCTTGATGTGCCAGGACACGAAAATTCCTGCGAACAACAAGATGCCCGATGCCAGCACCAGCGGGGTACCGATCCCATCTACCCCGAGGTGGAGCGAGATGCCCAACTGGCGAGACCATTCGAATCGCTGGACGAATTGGAATCCCCCCTTCACGTGATCGTAGGCGTAGAATAGGTAGAGTGAGGCGAGCAGGGAGACAAGGGCTGATCCAGCCGCGATCCCCCGCACGAGCATCGCGTGCCGGTTGGAGACGAAGATCAGCGCGATGGCTCCCACGAAGGGGGCAAACAAGATATAGAGCAGTGCGTAGTCACCCATACGAATTAATCCACCTTTACCTGCGGCTTGGACTCGATCGATGCCACGGCCCCCCGTTCCAGTCGATCGACTAACGCCTGCACCGATCCGTTTATCATTTTCAAGAAGGGAGCGGGATAGAGGCCAATCCAGAGAATCATCACCGACAAGGCCGACGCGATGAGCGCTTCGCGGGGATGCAGATCGCTGATGGAGTCTTTGACGGCCTTGCCGATCGGTCCCAGCATCGACCGCTCGTAGTACCAGAGTAAATAGGCCGCGCCAAAGATGATGCCGGTGACCGCGATCCCACCGAACAACCAATTGGCCTTGAAGGTTCCTAAGAGGATGAGGAATTCACCGACGAAGCCATTGGTGCCTGGCAAACCGATCGACGCCAGCCCGATGAACAAAAAGAAGCTTGCGAGCAGAGGGGTCTGTTTGGCCATGCCGCCGAATGAGCTCAGTTGGGTGCTCTGCTGCCGTGAGTAGAGAAAGCCCGCGATAAAAAACAGACCAGCCGTACTGAACCCCAAGTTAATCATGGTGAGCAGGCTACCTTGGAGCCCCTGATAGTTCAGGGCGAACAGGCCGATTACCACGAACCCGAGGTGGCTAATGCTGCTGAACGCGAGGAGTCGGCGGAAATCTTGCTGGATCAGCGCCATGATGGCCCCATAGAGAATCGCCGCCAATCCAAGCACCATGATGACCATGACGACGGTCTGGCTTTTCGATGCATCCGGGAGCAGCGGAATGCTAAACCGGATGAAGCCGAATGTCCCGAGCTTCAGCCCCGCCAGCACCACTGCCATGCCAATCGGGCCTTCGACGAGGGCGTCCGGGAGCCAGGTGTGGAATGGGAAGACCGGGGCCTTGAACGCGAAGCCGAGGAACAGCAGCCAGAAAATGAGGATTTGTTGGCTGAGCGGGATCGGGGCGGAGAGCAGTTCTAGCAAGTCAAACGAGTAGGTCGGCTCCATATGACGCAACGTCGCCCACTGATGATAATTGAGGTCTAACAGGGCGATGCCCACCAACATGAAAACGCTACCAAGCAAGGTATAGAGCACGTATTTCAGTGACGCGTAGTGCCGCTCCGCTCCTCCGCCCCAAAGTTTAATTAGAAAGTAACTGGGGATGAGCATGAGTTCCCAAAAGACGAAGAACAGGATCAAGTCGATGGAGAGGAAGACCCCCATCGTGGTCGTTTCGAGCGCAAGGAGCGCCATCATGTAGAGCTTCACTTGATGGCGGACGGTGTCCCAGGAATAGATGACGATCAGGACCGTGAGGAACGCTGTAAGCCCAACGAAGAGGACACTGATCCCATCGACTGCGAGGTGGTAGCTAACTCCGAGGGCGGGAATCCATGGTACGTGTTCGGAAAACTGCATGGCAGCCGATTCGGGAGTGAATCGTAAGAGGACGAATACGGAGAGGGCCAACTCCACGAGCGCAATTGTCAAGGCGGAGGTCCGGACCATATCCTTGTCGTCGAACAGCCACAGGACAACCGCCCCGATGACGGGGAGAAAAAGAATACAGGTGAGAATCGGAAAAGTTGATGCCAGTTCTTCTAACATCACAGTACGTTATAGTTGCATGATGAGCTGAATAATGACCGCCAGCAGGAATAGCCCTGCCACAATAATGGCGGCATAATGATGCACCATCCCGGTCTGCAGCTGCCGCCACTGTCTCGCGACGAGATGGTTGCCATACCCGATCACGTTCAGGCCGCTGTAGATCACGTATTTCTCCATCCAGGTCGAACCGGCCGCACTCAATTCGGCTAGCTGCGCGACGGCGCGCACGAGGCCATCGATCACGGTGCGGTCGAACCAGTCGAGCAGGAGTCCCAACTTCTTGGTCGGCTCCACCAATAACAGGTCATACAGTTCATCGACGTAGTACTTGTTGAGCAAGATCCTGTAGGCCGCCTGAAACTTTGCGGCCAGACGATCCGACGCCGAGAGATTCACGCTATAAAAATAGTGGGCGAGGCCCCAGCCCAGCAAGGCAATCCCTGTGGCAATCATCATGAGCGTGAGAACGAGTCCGGTGCTCACGTCATGTTCCCCTCCCGTGCCCGCGACCGGTGCAAGGAATTGATGGAGCCAGCCATGTTCAGGGGGAAACCCCAGGAACCCACCGAAAATGGACAGAACACCTAACGCCATTAATGGAACGACCATCACCATTGGGGACTCATGTACATGTTCCTCGGTATGATGGTCCATGCGAGAGGTGCCATAAAAGGTCAGATAGATCAGGCGGAACATGTAGAAGGAGGTCAATAGCGCGCCGATGGCAGCCATGCCATACAACAGATAGTGGTGATGCGTGAAGGCATGGGCCAGGATTTCATCTTTGCTCCAGAAGCCTGCCAACGGCGGAATGCCCGCAATGGCAACCGTGCCAATCAGAAACAGTCGATAGGTCCATGGAATTTTCGAGCTGAGGCCGCCCATCTTTCGAATGTCTTGCTCGCCCGAAAGCGCATGGATCACCGATCCGGCTGAAAGGAACAAGAGGGCCTTGAAGAAGGCATGGGTCATGAGGTGGAACACGGCAGCCGTATAGGCCCCGATCCCGCACCCGAGAATCATGTAACCGAGCTGGCTCACCGTCGAATAGGCCAAGACGCGCTTGATGTCCGTTTGCACGAGGCCGATGGTGGCGGCAAACAAAGCTGTGAGTCCGCCGATGACGCCGACGATCGTCATGGCCGTCGGCGATAAATCGAAAATGGCATGGTTCCGCACGATCATGTAGACCCCGGCCGTCACCATCGTCGCCGCATGGATGAGCGCGCTCACGGGTGTCGGACCTTCCATCGCATCCGGGAGCCAGGTGTAGAGGGGGAGTTGGGCTGATTTGCCGACTGCGCCGACGAGTAGACAGAGAGCAATCGCTGTGGCCATATCCGGAGAGAGTTGCCCGACCTGGGCGAAAACCTTCGTGTAGTCGAGCGTCTTGAAATTGATGAAGATGAGGAAGATGGCCAGGAGGAAGCCCGCGTCGCCGATGCGGTTCACCACAAAGGCTTTCGAGGCGGCCTTCGCGGCGGAGACCTTGTTATAGTAGTAGCCGATCAATAGATAGGAGCAGAGCCCTACCCCTTCCCAGCCAATGAAGAGCACGACATAGTTGTTCCCCATGACGAGGAGCAACATGGAGACCATGAAGAGGTTCATGTAGGTGAAGAATCGTGTGAATCCATCTTCCCCATGCATGTAGCCGACGGAGTAGACATGAATCAGGAACCCGACTCCCGTGACCACGAGCAGCATGATGCACGTGAGAGGATCGACGAGATAGGCCAGATTGATGGTGAGGTCGCCGCCGAAGATCCATTGATAGGCGATGACTTCATGGGGCGTGCCGGTCCGCAGAATGTCGGCAAACACGCCGATCGTGCAGAGAAATGACAGCCCCACCGATCCCCAGGCAAGCCGGTGCGCGACGTCGTGGGAATACCGCCTGCCCGCGAGTCCATTCAGGATCACGGCCAGCAGGGGGAACAGCGGAATGAGTTTTATCAATAGATCTGTCACGTTACCACTTCAAAAGGTTCATCTCGTCCACATTCGTTGAGATCTTTCCACGGAACACGACGATGATGATGGCCAGCCCGATCGCCGCTTCTCCGGCCGCAATGGCGATGACGAAGAGAGCCACCAGTTGGCCCGCCATTGATTCCAGGTAATAGGAAAAGGCTACGAGGTTGATGTTCGCCGCGTTCAACATGATCTCGACAGACATCAGCACGATGATGAAGTTCCGTCTGATCAATACGCCGAGCAGGCCGGTGATAAAGAGCACGGCGCTGACGGCGACATATGCGCTTAAAGGAACCATAGGAGGCCTCGTGGATTGTGAACCCTAAATCGTGGGACAAGGGAAGCGGTCCTGTCGTTTCCGTCGAACCCCTTACCGCGCACGTTTGTCAGTGATCGGTTTCGGCGTTTTTGCCAGCACGATCGCTCCGATGACGGCGCCTAACAGGAACACCCCGACAATTTCGAACTGCAACAGATAATCACTGAACATCTTGATCCCGACCGCGTAGGTGTCGCCGTCCTGGAGCACCGCCACCGTGGGCGCATCGCCTTTTGCGCCTCCGAAGGGTGAACGGACCAGGAGGGCCAACACGTACAATGATCCGATAGCCGCTGGAACCAAAAAATACAGGTAGGAGGAGTGTAAATACCGGTCGTCGGTCTTCAAGTTCAAGAGCATCAGTACGAAGAGGTACAAGACGAGGATCGCACCGGCGTAGACGATGAGCTGCACAGCCCAGAGGAACTCGGCGTTGAGGAGAATGAAGAGTCCGGAGACGTGGAGCAACAGGGTCAGCAGCGCCAGGCCGCAATGCACCGGGTGCTTGAGCGCGACAGTCAAGACGCCCGCCGCAATACTGACCAGTGCGAAATAAGTAAAAAAGACCAAAACCATCGCTCGACTCAGCCCAGATGCTTGGGTGGTGGTTGAGTCGGCTGCAGCACCGATTGCGGGAAGTAATACCGATATCCCCGACTTTCCTCAACGTTCTTTTCCTGATTATGCGCGTATAAGTATTTTTTTGCATCGTCAAGATGGCGCTCGCCGATGTCGTACAGCCGCTTCTTGTCGAACAGCAAGGTGCGCTTATCGTGGGTCGAGAACTCATACATCTTGGTCATGGCCAATGCGTTGACGGGACAG
>JANYBU010000344.1 GCA_025360665.1 Nitrospira sp. | reverse complement strand
CGAAGAATCCGTCGCGGAGATTGCAAAGGCACTCGGCATCGCCTTCTTCAATCTCCGCAAGATCTCGAAGAAGAATCCAACCAAGTTCGACCTCCTGGTCACGAACAACCGCATTACCCAGAACGAATTGGACCAGGCGATTACTGAATCACGGAAAGGCGTGTCGGACTTCGAGAGCATCCTGATTGAGAAGTACAAAGTGCCAAAGCTCGAGATCGGCAAGTCCCTCGCCCTGTTTCACAAATGCCCCTACATCGAGTACAGTGATCGAACAATTGTCGATGTCGAGCTTCTGAAGAATCTGAACGTCGACTACCTCAAAAAAAACCACTGGATGCCCCTCAAGCGGGACCGGACCGCCATCGAAATTCTGACGGACGACCCCGGCGATCTCGATCGCGTGGCGGATATCAAGAGGACGTTCCCCGGTCTCAACATTCGCTTTGCGATCAGCCTCCGTCGTGATATCGCCCAGTTCCTCGGCGCCGCCACCGGACAGGGACAGGGAGATACCGGCTCGCGAAAATTAGATGAAAACGTCTCCGACATTCTCGGCGAACTCGTCAACGAATCCCAAGAGGAGACAGCGGAGGATGCCGGCGGCGGGCTCGACGAAAACGACAATGCCATCGTGCGACTGGCCAATCAGATCATTGCCGATGCCTATCGACAAGGCGCCTCAGATATTCACGTCGAACCCTATGGCGAAAAGCGTGAAACGCTTGTCCGATTTCGGGTCGACGGAGATTGCTTCGAGTACATGAAGATCCCGCAAAGCTATCGCCGCGCCATCGTGTCACGCCTGAAGATCATGGCCAGCCTCGACATTGCAGAACGGCGCAAGCCCCAAGACGGCAAGATCAAATTCAAACTGTCGGAAAGCAGGGAAATCGAGTTGCGCGTTGCGACGATTCCGACCGCTGGACATAACGAAGACGTGGTCATGCGTCTACTCGCGGCCAGCGAGCCCTTGCCGCTCGACAAAATGGGGTTTTCAGACCGGAATCTTAGCGCGATCAAGGAGATCGCCGCAAAACCCTATGGCATCATTCTCTGCGTCGGACCAACCGGCTCAGGAAAAACCACGACCCTGCACTCCGTCCTCGGCTTCATCAACACGCCCGACATTAAGATTTGGACGGCGGAGGACCCCGTTGAAATCACACAATATGGGCTCCGGCAGGTTCAAGTTCAGCCGAAGATCAACTTCACCTTTGCCGCGGCCATGCGCGCATTTCTCCGGGCAGACCCAGACGTGATCATGGTCGGTGAAATGCGAGATAAAGAAACGGCTGAAATCGGCATTGAAGCCTCATTGACCGGACACCTCGTCATGAGCACACTCCACACAAACAGCGCGGTGGAAACCGTCACTCGACTTCTCGATATGGGCTGCGACTCGTTTAGTTTTGCCGATGCGATGTTGGGAGTCCTTGCCCAGCGCCTCACCCGTCGAATTTGTAAGGACTGTAAGGAGCAGTATGTCGGGACACCGGCAGAATACGAGGAAATCCGCCAGGGCTATGGACCTGAACATTGGGACAAGCTCGGCATCCCACAGGACAACACCTTCCGCCTGGCCCGTGGAAAGGGATGTGAAACCTGCAATCGCACTGGCTTTAAGGGACGAGTGGCTCTGCACGAGTTGCTTCTGGGATCGGACAAACTCAAACGCATGATTCAGACGAAGGCGAGGACTGAAGAGATGCTAATGACTGCCATTGAAGAGGGTATGACCACCCTCATGCAGGATGGAGTTCAGAAGGCCCTGCTTGGCCACACCACATTCAAGGAAGTGAAGGCGGTGGCCATCAAGTAATCGCTCTCAAACAACGTAGACACGACAACTCAAGGAGGGACGCTTCACCCCATAGTTTCCATCTCACGCGAAACACATCCGCTCACCCCTTTATCTCCATCCCTGGAACCGTGCGAACCTCGGCCGATCCACGCGAGCAGCAGAACATCGTTCCTCCGCCGCTTTATCGACAAAGATAGACGTATCGGTCCTGTCAAGCACCTTAGCGCATGGCTGCTCCGCATTCCTTCTCCCCCTTCATGAGGAAAAGGCCTGCAAAGAACTTCATTAAAGAATGAGCCTATGCCCGTGGCGATGACGCACGGGAGAGAAGTTTTTGCGTACGGGTATCAGCGAGTTGAGAAACAGCGGTAACCTTCAACCTGAAAGTGAGACGATTGCCGCATCGCACTGGTGCATCCACATTCACCATCACAGTCTGATTCGGCAAACGCAGACTGATCGGGAACTGATCTCCCGGGTTCATGGAGGCCGGACTCATGACTTTTGCACCATTCAACGAAACAACGAGCACGACGCCCAACCCGGCACATTCAGCAGCTGACCACCGTTGCAAGCCGATGCGTGCAAATGAACAGACCAAGGGCGCTAGAACTCGAACACGCAGATGCCACCTCAACTCAGTCGTCATCTCATCCTCTCTTGTTGAATTCTCCATTCACTAGGAATTCCGGCTAAACGGATACGCCAAGCGTACCGCCGCACCAAGCAATTTCCGCCAAGTTGCCACTCAGAATTCAGCACAGCACGCCCCTTCGTGAAAAGCACGAGGCTGTGGTGAAAATGTTGACGAATGAACGGAAGACTACGCAGCAGGCGTTGAAACGATAGCCACGTACTTTTTTAGGCGATTCTGTGCAACAGGGGATAATTCCGTGAAAGCCAGGCCGAAGAATTGATCCTTCGTCCACTGCACGGTGGCGACAGCAATATCGGCAGGCTTGATTTGCTTGGGAAGGCGCAGGCTCAACGTGACCTCATCCCCTGGCCTGATCTCAGCCTCCGTACTGACTCGTGCGCCACGTATTGAAAGATCGTAGACCACGCCCAGGTCGATACTAGGCCTCCTCAGCCAACGACGAGACTGGCAACGAGACAGGGCGCAGACAAATGGAGCGGAGATCCGCACTCGAGGATGCTGGCGAAACCTATTTAAGACAGAGGATCGATGTGGGGTCTGTTCCATAGAGCGTCCCTACCATGCTTCAACCGTACCTCAGGGCGCTCTATTTACAAATATAATTCCTCAATCTCACCAATTGAATCGTGGCATGCAATGAAGAACTCACCCGCCATATTCATCCATTGTACATCTCTAGCTTACGGCGGCCCTTCCTTACCAGTCTCGGCTGTCCGATTGCCTGCCTCTTCCAACATTGTCTCAACTCCCTTGGCCTTGTCGATCGCACTCCTGGCATCCCGCCAACCGCTGTGCCAGGAACTTGCGGAAGTTCCTTCACCGCACCCGGGGGAGGGTCCTGACGATTACATCCGTTCAGACCTATCAGCGACACCACCGACAAGGAAAAGACCAGTACAGATATCGACAGTTTCATCATCCATCATCTCTCTCCACGGTAAGTGCGCCCCGGAGGACAACGATGGAGTTCTCGAGCTCAGGCGTGTGGACGGGCTCAACCCATCTACACGGATGCCGTATATACGCAACACTCACAGGCGGCCTGACCAAATCCAGCCAACCGGAAAATTCTTCAATTATCCTCGGCTCATTGCCAATGACTCGATCAGCGTTGGTTGTGCCATGAGTACGACCACTGACTCTCGATGGCTTCCTTTCCTAGCGATCAAATCTTCCCACACCTACGGCGCACGACACACAAGCTACCGCTCGACGATGGTTGTAACAACACAGGCCGAGCGGCATGTCTATCATACAGATTTATTCAAGTAGCCAAATACCCTATTTGACTCTCGCCATGACCCGTGGTACCCTCTACCGTCATACGAGATACCATTAGCCCTCGGCGTCTTGAATCTTATTTGATTGTTTCAGCGCGATTCATCTCGCGGTAGGTGTTGCTCATACGTTCCAACATTTTCTGCGCTTGGACGCCTAGCAGGAAGATGGATGGAATGATTTTGGTATTTCTATCAGACCCCCCTCATCTCCATCTAAGCGTTTATCCATGTTGGAGATGCTAGGTTCTATACTATAAAGGAGCACGTATGAAGCTATCCACTGGGTGGCGAGCCGACAAGACAAGAAAGAACCGAGCACGCGCGACGCGGAAACCAAAAATCCGATGGGAGGTGCTCGGCCTTCCAATTCCTCTTGATACGAGTCTGACGACCACAATGGAAGACATCCGTCGGCAAGTATCGAACATGGCAAGCCGAGGGTTCGGTCAGGGCACTCGCTCCCGCACGGCTGAACGAGAAGCCAAGACCACCAGCCCTGCTCCTGATTCGAGCAGCAAGAGACGTCGCGGAGCGACGGAGTCATCGCAATCATAGAGGGGACTGGATCATAAACAGCAGGCGATTGGCGACTCAATACGAATCGTCACGCAAAGGAGGGCACCATCGGACGAGCAGGAAAAACAACAATTGCAAAGCGCGACCGCGAAAAATCGAAGCAAATTCAGCGGCGCGAAAAAGACGCCCGTCGAGAACAGCGCAAGACCGAGAAGCCAGCTCGCCCCTTGAACACAGAGGGAGAGGATCCAGATTTGGCAGGGCTTCAGTGGGGCCCACAAGAGCCGCTGTTTTAGGAATGGCGTGAGCGCACCCGCGCACATCACCTCACTCCCGTCTTAATTCTGCCTTCACAAACCGATCTGCTGCAAACAATGCCTGCAGCTGTGTGAGTAACCACGCGACGATACTCGCCCTTCTGCTTGACCATGAGCGCTCCGCCATCCGCATCAGTCAGGACCAGCAAAATCCTGCTCAATCGCCAGTGTCCGATCGAGATCTCCGACGTTAATACAATACTGCGTCCGGCTATCCGGATTGCGGCCAGGGCCTATGACCAATTTCGTCAGCCCGTCGATGATCCCTTCGTGCCATCCGAAATTCTCGCCCATCTCTTCATCGTGTACAGCCCCTCAGTTTTTGGGTTTGTCATGATGATACTCCTCTGATCACTCACAACTCTGTACCTGTCAGTAGATACGCGTCGCTGACATCTCCCTAGCCGTTAGACTCTGTCCTAAGAAACCTAGGCCCCCTTCGGTACGACGAGACTCGGCTGATGCTGGCGTCGGTCCTCGCCTGGACGCCCCCACCGCTGGCGGTCACCTCTGGAATGTTCGGCCCCCCCTCTCGAATGCGGGCGATCATCGGGGCGGGGGCTTCCCTCTGCCAACGGCACAGGATGCCCCAACAACGTTTCGATCGCGCGCAGCTGATCACGTTCCTCGAACGTCACGAAACTGGTGGCTCGCCCTGTCATCTTCATCCGGGCTGTCCGTCCAATACGGTGAATATAGTCCTCCGGACAATTCGGTAAATCGTAATTCACCACATGGCCAATATTCGCCACGTCAATCCCGCGGGCTGCGATATCCGTCGCGACGAGAATTCTGACCTGCCCTCGTTTAAATCCGTCGAGTGCACGGAGGCGCTGGGGCAGACTTAGGTCTCCGTGGATAACCGCGACGCGGTGACCAGCCTGTCCAAGCGTCTCACCGAGCCGATCAACCCGACTCTTTGTCCGAGCGAATACAAGGACGGTCCCTCGTTCCGCCTCCAATAACGACACCAATAGATTCGTCTTCTCATGGGAGGTCGTATGATGCAACGCTTGGGTCACACCTTCAGCCGTCGCCGAGGGAGACGTCACCATCACACGAACGGCACCGTTTAGGCTCGCTTGAACCAAACGTGTGACATCCGTCGGAATCGTGGCGGAAAAGAGTAACGTCTGTCGCTCCAACGGCAACGCGTCAAGAATCTGATCAATCTGCGGGGCAAATCCCATATCGAGCATACGATCGGCTTCATCGAGTACCAGGATTTTCATCGGGGCCAAATTGACCGTCCCGTTCCACATATGGTCCAGCAAACGCCCCGGTGTGGCAACCAGGATATCGGGCCGCTGGCGCAATCCTCTGATCTGTGCTTGCATATCGCTCCCTCCAACGATGACCGTGGCAGAGATGCGGTGGCTTCGACCGAGCTTTTCGATTGAACCAAAAATCTGCAACGCCAATTCCCTCGTTGGTGCGAGAATCAACGCTTGCGGCTGACCTTTCGGCAGGACCGCAAGCCGTTCGATCATGGGGACAACAAACGCAGCCGTCTTCCCGGTACCAGTTTGCGCACAACCGATGACGTCCCGCCCTTCAAGGGCGGGTGGAATGGCCTGAGCTTGAATGGGAGTGGGAACCAGCAAGCCCGCTGCTGTCAAATCCCGCAAGAGCGGTTCAGACAAACCAAGGGTGTGAAAACTCGTGTGAACAGAGGTATGCAATGCACTATCCTTTCAGTGTGATCGCATTAAGACGGGATCAGAGAACCGAGGGGAGAGAAACCAGAAAGGCGTCAATTCCGACAGGACCTGGTCGCGATGCGATCGCGAAGTCCGTTATGGTGTATACAGCCGTGCCGCCGGACTACTGCGACAGCGATGTAAAATTCATCGTACAGCAAGCCCATTCTGGCGTCAACTCTCTTGAAAATATAAATGCCGATGGTAAACATTGACCTCTATTTCTCAACGCATTGGGCTATTCATTCATGCCACGATGTACTGATGCGTTCGCTATCCTAGCGAGACTGTGCTATGGTGGCACCAGATGAAGTCCGGTCACTACTCTATCCCTCGCGCCGTCATTCCCTCCCTCTAGATTCTGCGCGATCGATGCTCTAGTTTCCGCCCTGCTCCGCACACGGGTCTCTTCAGGGAGACCACCAAAGAGCACCCGTCTGTGCCGCACTCGCCCCTGCCCGATAACACGATTCGGCAGGCTCGAATGACCGTGCAGACCTTGATCGAATCGAAATACAGCGTACAATGGCGGCCTGAGGCCAGCGTACGAATACCCTGAGATTAAGAGCCCCTATGAGCCAAACAGCGCAACAACGCATGACTCCAGAATCACCAACCATCGCCATCACCCCCACGGGTGTACCGATCAAGATCAGCAGTCGCCGCGGGATCTGGACCGTCATACTCTTTTGCGCCATTACCATGGGTGCCGTGATCGGAGTCCCTCTCTATGGATATCTCTACCACTACACCTGGCTGGACTGGTCCCTGTTTGGGCTGCTCTATGTCGTCAGCGGACTGGGCATCACAGTCGGCTACCATCGGCTGATGGCCCATCGGAGCTTCGACTGCCCGAACTGGGTCAAGGGCGTACTTTTGATCGGGGGCGCCTGGGC
>JANYBU010000244.1 GCA_025360665.1 Nitrospira sp. | reverse complement strand
GCAATACCTCCCCACACTCCAATTTGATAGACGCGTCCTAATTCATACGCACTGAGGCATCCCCCGAATCCGATCAGTAGGAACGGCAGGACGAGCCACCGCAGGACTTTGTGCGACCAGACTTGCCATGCAAACATTCCCACGCGGAAAGGGTTCAGGATTCCAGAAACACTCATGACTCCCCGCCAACTCCGGTTCACAATCCTTCGCTTCCGACGAAACTCTTTTCGGAAATCGCCCGCCGACGGCTCGAAGCCGATCGCCATAGGTTCGAAGATCGCTCGGTGCCCCCTGGCCACAATCTGCAACGGCACTACAAGGTCATTGATGGCGTCCGGAGACAGCGGCGTGTATAGTGCCTTTCGGATAGCAAAAATGGCACCATCTCCGCCGACGGTGCTCCCGATCTTGCTTTCGAGCGTGCGAACATATCGCTCGTACCCCCAATACGAATTCTCCTGAACATGCGACGCTGACTGAGGATCATCGAGATACTGGGAATCACCCGTCACGCAACCGACATGTGGATCTGCAAAATTCTGCACCAAACGACGGATCGTGTCAGATCTATAGATAATATTGGCGTCGCTGAACACAATGATCTCGCCCGTAGCCACCTTCATCGCTGCATTGAGCCCGAGGGTTTTCCCTCCCCGCTCGGGCATGCGAAGGAGCACGACTCCACGATCTGAATACGAGTTGACGATCGAATCTGTCTCATCCGTCGAGGCATCGGATATCACCATAATTTCGAGCCGAGAACGCGGATACTCGAGCGCCAGTGCATTCCGCAGCTTGTCGCCGATCACACGCGCTTCATTAAAAGCCGAAATCAAGAGCGTCACCGAAGGCTCAACGTTCGCCCTGACCGTGGGACGAAACCGGACCTTCTCAAGAAACCAAAGAGCCAGAGGGTAGCCGATATACACATAGACAATGAGTGCTGCGGCGGTCCAGGCAATAATAGGTGCAATCATGTTCACGGCAATCTCCTCATTCCTTCTGCGGACTGACTGACCAGCATTCCGACGGAGTCAATTCGTGAGATATTTTCTAATTCGCGGCCCGATCTGAACCGTAAGCGGTACCGGTAGTCTCCTCCAGATTTCCAGGCAAACCCGATACTTGAAACTGGACGACGACACTCCTCCCCCTCCAGCAGCCTGTTGTGCGGGCAGGTACTGCCAAGATAGCTGTTTCGGAATAGCCCCCCACTGTCGTTTGAACTCATAGGTCCCGGAACCGACCGAAGACCGCCCAAAGTCAAACGCCTTGAAACCTTTAGCACAGCTCTCTTGAATAGTATTCCAATACATCAAATTATTGGGACATTTCGGGAAATACTCCCTGAGACACGATGCCCAAGGAACTAATACCGTATCCTTGAACACGAGGCTGATAAGGCCTCCGACTGTGAAATCCTTATCCTTGACAAGGACCACACGCAAGCGCGGCCCAAATTCGTTCGCCATATGATCAAAAAATGCTCGGCTGTGAACCGGGGAACCCAGATCACGCATGTTCATGGCAAAGACGGAATAAAACTCTTCCAGCAATTCCTTCCCCCCTCGCTGAATCGTCAATCCAGACTTTTCAGCCTTCCTTACCTGATTTCGCACTTTGGCTGGAAGTGCCTTCCATATTTGTTCCTCTCCTCCGGTGAGATCAAGGATCATGCTGACTTTGTCCTGCCTTCCAGGTCCCAGCTCCATTACCGGTTTCACGTGACGAAGCTCAACCCAGCCTGCCGCATGCTTCTCCTTGAGCGAATTAAGCTGATCGATCAGTGCCGTTTGCACTACGGCCTCGTCTGCACACACCCCGCCGTAATCCAGAAACGGCATGGAAGTGAGAGAGCAGCCAAAGAATGGACTCCTCACTAAAATGAGCGGAAGAATCCCTCGCGTCCTTCCGTCTCTCCTTGCCATCAAATAGTACACCTCGTGGCCGTACGCTTTGCTGATGACCGCTTGCCATCCAAAATCATGGCCTAGGGTCGCATCAGGAGATTGCAGAACGTACGCGTCCCACTGCTCTCGGTCGGCCTCTTGGCAGTAGACAATGTCCATGGCGGAGCCGGCGTGGCAGGGTTCCTCCTCTTGGTTCTATCGATACGCGGATGCAGAAACTGTCGATCCAGAAGGTCGGGATTGGCCTTTTCAACTGAGACATCCACAATCTAACCCGCCGCTTTCCCATCCCAGACCGGCGGCGCGGCAGGAGCCACAAAGGGTCTTTTCAGGATCTAGTTGGCTTCCGTCAGAGTCTTCATGCGCGATGGTCCCACCAACGGGTTGGTCCCGTGGGTGATCACAACTAGTCGTTCCATATTTAACCTCAACGTCAAACATGAGAAACCAGCGCTGTCGTCTCTTCCTGAATTCCCAAGCAATCTGTTAAAATGCTCTTGGCGCCCGCCATCCATCTGTAGAAATGGTCTCAGCTTGTCCATGTCCTCCAAACACCTACACGTATGCGGATGAACCGGGAAAATAACCAGACGCTCTTTGGCAATCTCTGCAACAGCTCAGATCAGCTTGGCAAACGTATCCTCATAATTGACATTAAAAGGACGACGCAACACCAGTACCCCATCCTCCCCCTTCGGCACCCCCAACTGAGACTGGATGGATGAACGTTCTCAGGAACGCCGGGACGCCTCGAGCGAATCGATCATGACGTTTTCCACCAGAAACATTTTTCCTCGGCCCACACCCTCAGCCGTCAAGTTATCCAATCAGCTCTGCTCACTAATAAAGAGGTACCCAGGAGCGCGTCAGTTACGATCCGGTTAATCTCCTCCGGCATGGAACGATCTCCGCTCCTAAACCCCGCCTCCACATGCTCAACGGGAATTCCGAGTTTAATCACCGAAATGGTCGCCGACGACCAGCAAGTGGTCAGACCGTTCCCGTTCCAGCACCGGTTCCGGCCGCTCCATAACTTCTGCAGTTTGAACCGGATGCGACCCAACGCCCACCGCCAAAGAGAAGTTAGACTCAGGAATACCCAGGTCTTCAAAAAACTGCCAGGCCATCATCACATCATAATGCTGTCCGGTGTGAACCAGTGCCGGAGTGATGCCCTGTCGCGCCTTCATCTCCTTCATCAACGGGGCAATCTTGATACAATTCTGGCTCACCCCGACGATATTGAAGATTTCCATGCGCAGTCTCCTCGATATGTCGAACACATCCTACTCAACCCTGAACTTCTAGAGGTTTTTTAAGCATCCGATGCCACATTTCCAATTGCGCCACATTGAACAGCCGTTGAGACGCGTCGATCCTTCCCTCTTGATGACGTTCAAAGTCCTTGAGGATCTCCGGCACGTTATAGATACCCCGCTCACGAGCCTCTTGACTCATGAGCACATCGCGCATCTGCTTAAAGAGGCTGGTCCTAAACCACTGTCCAATGGGCGTGGGGAATCCCATTTTGTCCTGCCGAGTCCTTACCGATTCAGGAATCCGTTCCCGCATCGCTTCTCGAAGAATGAATTTATTTAGAGGGCCGGACAACTTCCACTCAGCCGACAAGTTGAAGAGGAGGGTGACTAGCCGATAGTCGAGAAACGGCAGACGGGCCTCAATCGAGTGGGCCATGGAATTTCGATCTTCGACCCGAAGAAAAATCGGGAGCGGTGTCTTTGAAACCGATCGTTTCAAGCTGGAATCCAGACGCCCATCCAACCCATCCAATTCATCCTCGGGAGCAAAACGCACGAATTCAGGTTGAAACCATTTGTTATCTTTGGAGTCTGACCCCTTTTTCCACTTTGACAGACTCCCATACAGTTGACTGTGCCGCATCCGCCACTGAATGGCTTCTTTCCCGGCATTAAGGAACACCCGCGCGCGACTTCCTCCATGAGATGCCTGATAACGACCAATTTCCCGCCATGCGACAATCGGATGATGATCCATCACGAGGGTTCTCCAGTAGTCGGCAAAGTAACTGAAGTACCCGGCCGCAGTCTCATCGGCTCCTTGTCCATTCAGAACCACCTTGACTCCGTTTTTTGAGGCGAGCTGCATCAGCTTGTATCCAATCATGGCTGTCATGGAATGGACCGGCTCATCGTGGAACCACAGAAACTTCTGTAGATCGTCCCAAAGATCCGTCGGGGAGGTCTCCAACTGCCGAAGCTCTGCATGGGTCCTGGCAAGCGTGTCTGCGATATATAGCCGCTCATCAAATTCAGGAGCCATATAAGAAAACGCTAGCAACTGCTCCTGACCCCCTGAAGAAAGAGCACTCTTTAGCCTTGCAACGCTGCAAATAATGGCGGTTGAATCAAGCCCGCCTGACAGGCAAATACCAAGAGGCACATCGCTCCGCATCCTCAATCTGACAGCATCCTCAAAAAGATCGCGGAATTGCAGCACCGGATCTTTGGTTTCCACCTGCGGAAGATCAGCCAACGACCAGTAGGCCCATTGCTTCCATTCGCCGGACACACTGACTTCAAAGGCGGATCCAGCAGCCACTTGCGTGATCCCCCGATAGAATGTTTCCTCACTCTCATCAAGACGGCCCTGCACCGAAAATTTCGATACGCTTTGCCAGTTCACATCATCATGATACAAGCCGCTTGCACGAATGGCCTTGATCTCTGAAGCTAGACATACACCATTGGCGTAGCGGTAGTAATACAAGGGCTTCACGCCGAATCGATCGCGCGCCCCGAACACCACTCCGCGCTGCTTGTCATAGATCAGAAATGCCCACATTCCGTTCAGCTTTGGCAGACAATCTTTCCCCCACACCGCATATGCCTCCAGGAGGACTTCCGTATCTCCACTGGAGCGAAATCGGCAACCGTGGCCTTCTAGTTCACGCCGCAGCTCTACGTAATTGTAAATTTCTCCATTGAAGACCATCACAAAATTGCCGTTATGGCTCACCATCGGCTGATGCCCAGCCGGCGAGAGATCCAGAATCGAGAGCCGCCGAAAAGCCAAACCGACAGACTTGTCGACGTGAGTACCGCTATCGTCAGGACCGCGATGGAACAGGCTGGAACCCATACGATCGAGCGTGTTCCGCTCCGCAGGTGCCCCATCGAAATTTATTATTCCTGCGAACCCGCACATAGTCGGTACCCTCTACAAGAACGCTTGACGATGCTCCCTTCCGAAATGCTCCAGCCGGTCCTGCCCCGGTTCAGACAAATCCTCTGCGAATGACTTGAATGAACGAGCGCGCGCGCTCACCGTGAATGATGAGCGTAGTGAACGCATACGTCGCTGCACCAGCGCCAACTTCCCCTGCAAATCGTGTGGCCAGCGGCCAATTGTGCGGCATCATCTGCTTCACCAATACCACGACAACCAGCATACAAAGACACCCAACGAGTGCGGAACGGAGAGACCGGAAATAGTCCAGAATCTTGAGATCGATTTTTCGGAATACAAACCGGTTGGTCTGGACGGCTGCAAGAGGATGGACAATCAGCCATGACATCGCAATCCCTTGCGTACCCCATCGGCTGCAGAGATAAAACGTGATCGGCAATACAATCGCCACTCCAAGCGCATTCCACATTCCAAGCCGAGAGCCTCCCGTCACAAAAAGGATCTGAGGCGGGAGGGTTTGGATTGCCCGAAACGCGGCATAACATGCCAGTACCTGAAGCGGTGGCGTCACCTCCGACCACTTTTCACCCAGGACGAGGAGAACAAGTTCCTCTGCCACGAGGGCGATTCCTAGCGTGGCAGGAAAAATCACCAATGCAAACCCCTCAGTCAGCGAAAGAAAATACCGGCGGAGCTCGACCGGGTCCTTTTGGACCGCTGCAAAGAGGGACGTCGTGACCTGGCTAACGACAGCTGCAACTTTTTCAACTGGAGCCATGGCAAGCGACAGCGCCATTCCATACGCACCAAGCGCGGTCTGGCCCAGCACTTTTCCTGCAATCACAGAGTCGGCGTTGGACTGAATACACCATGACAGTCGCGCCAGCACAATGTGCCGGCTAAACGTCATCGCCTCCTTCAATGCCGTCATTGAAGGGGGCGCAAACGAATGCGTCCGAACGACCAATGTGGCAATCATTGCCACAAGAGTACCTACTAGCCCACCCGCCACTAGCGTCCAGTACCCGAACCCCATGAACGCCACTCCGACCATGAAGGCGGCTTGCACAAACACTTGAAGCCCATCGATCAATGCCAGTACTCTGAACCGCAGCTCTTTCTGAAGCAGGGCGCTCGGCACTGTTCGGAAACCCGTGAGCACAAACCCCATCGCCATGACAATCACCACCGAGACAACTTCCGAGGCTTCATAAAACGTCCCCAGCGGCACGGCCACGGCACAGCAAAACAAAAAGCCGACCACCCCCAAAATAACCGACAGGCTGTTGAGCTGCGCGACGACTTGATCGCTTAGATCTCGCAGGGAGACGATCGTAATCCCGACTCCGAACTCGTTGAGGAGACTCACCACGCCGATGAATGTCGACGCCATACCGACAATTCCGTAATCTTCAGGCGTAAGGATCCTGGCGACAAGGATAGTCGTCACCCAAGCCACGACCTGACTTGCCCACTTCACGCTTCCCGTCCAAAACATCCCCCGGACCAGGGAATGATCCAACAGTTTGGTTTCCGCCTCACTCATCCCGGTCTTCTGTTCAGGTTGAGCGATGGAAACGGAGCGTGCCGGTGTGGACATGGGCTAGATCTTTTTCCCTTGAATGCGGCTGCCTGCCTGCTTGGAAATTCCTTCACCCTGCCGGATCGGCGTCGTCGCACGCCGGGTCACGAGCTTTACCGCTGCGTCGATCAACTCCTGGCCGAACTGGTCTCGACACCCGATCATCCATCGCAAGAGTACGCCGCACAACACGGTTTTCTCGGCTAACGTTAACGGCGCACGTCGAATACCTGAAGCATGCTGAAACAGATGTGTCCAAAGATAAAGACACAACTTCCCCTTCTTCTTCGGATCATAGAACTCCTGCACGCTTTCCATCGTGGTCATACTCGACGAGGATCCCCTGTGCATCCTGCGATAAAACAGCGGGCGAGGAATTTCCAGAAATTGCCCATACAAGGATAACTCGGCAAGCAACGTGATATCGGAACCAGGGAAACCGCCCATAATGGCGGTTTGCCTTAACGTCTCCGCTCGAATCAGGCCATAAATCGCAGTGACCAATGGGTTTCGCCGAATCGCCTCATAGAATCGTCGCGCAACCTCAGAAGAGCGAAAATCCAAACCATCGCTGTGGTGATCAATCACCGCCCCTGCCTCATTAATGAGTAAGGCTTGCGGATAGCACAACACCACTTCTTGATGTGCATCGAGCACAGCGACGCAGTGGTCGAGCGATTCGGGATGAAACTTGTCGTCTGCAGGCGCCCACCGGAAATATTGCCCTCGGGCCGATTCAAACGCGCGCCTATAGTTCCACGACACGCCTCGGTTAGTTTCACTGCGAAAATATCGCACCCGCGCATCC
>JANYBU010000235.1 GCA_025360665.1 Nitrospira sp. | reverse complement strand
TCACGATCGGGCGTCCAACGAATATCGGGCGGCCAAGGTCGAGGCGGCGCGGCTCCGCGCGCTCATTGCGGGCAGTCCAACCTTCGAGGCCCCTCCTGATGGGGACGCGCAGTACGTGCTGCTGCAGCGACAACTCCTCAGGGATCAGCTGGCCGAGTATCAGGCCCGAGCCGCCTCGGCGCAACACCTGATCGACCAGCGCAAGGCGGGGCTCGATCAGACGCGAGAAAATATTCGCCGATTGGAAGCGACGGTCCCCATGGAGGCTGAACGGGCGGACGCCTACAAGAAGCTCCTCGACCATGAGGCGGTTACGAAGATGGATTTCCTGCAAGCCGAGGGGCAGCGGATCGATAAAACGCAGGAATTGGCCGGGCAGCGCAAGAAGGTCATGCAAGATCAATCCGCGCTCGCTGAAGCCGAAAAAAACTATCGGGTCCTCGTGTCTGAGTTCCAGCAATCCAAACAGGTGGAACTCTCGACGACCGACACTAAGGTCGCGTCGCTGGTGCAGGATGTGACCAAAGCGGGACAGAGGGCGGACTTTCAGCGGCTGACGACTCCGATTGACGGAGTGGTGCAGCAATTGGCTGTCCATACGGTGGGCGGCGTCGTCACGCCGGCGCAGGAGCTGCTCATCGTGGTCCCACAGGATCATCCGGTGGAGGTCGAGGCGCAGGTCGAAAATAAAGATGTGGGGTTTGTGAAAGCAGGGCAGGTGGTTGAGATCAAGGTCGAAACGTTTACCTTCACCCTCTATGGGACCATTCCCGGCAGGGTCCTGAGCATCTCCGACGATGCGGCCTCGATTGAAAAAGTCGGTCTGATCTATCCGATGCGAGTGAGCATGGATCGGGCGACGATCCAGGTGGAGGGAAAGCAGGTGCATCTCTCCCCCGGGATGGCGGTGACGGTGGAAATCAAGACCGGCCAGCGGCGCGTCATTGAATATCTGCTGAGTCCGTTGTTGAAGTCGATGAAGGAAAGTCTGAGGGAGCGATAGCGGTCTATTTGGTCTATCTGGTTTATCTCGTTGTTCTGGTCTGTTTTGTTCAAACAGAGAAACGAGACACACCAAATAAACCAGATAGGCAATATAGACCGAATAGACCAGACAGACCAGATGAATCAGATAGACAATCTTACCTGAGCGCTGTGAAGGAACGTGCTGAATGGGGCTGAATCGATGGAGACGAATGTTGGTGGGCCTGGCCCTCATGGGAAGCCTCCATCCTGGACTGGCTGGTGAGAGCCTGGCAAGGGAAGAGACTGCCCTGCAGACGACAGCGCCCCCTCCGGCGACGCTGGCGCTCACGCTACGTGGTGCCTTGGCTGCGGCGGTCGACAATAATCCCGACGTGCTCCTCTATAAGGAACGGATCGAAGCGGCGCGAGGGCAAGTCCAGACACAGTTGGGAGCGATGTTGCCCAACCTCTCCTCCAACGTTCGGCAAACCAGACAGACTGTATTTCGGGGCACCTTCGGTCTCTCGCCTGTCAGGTCCGATCCCTTCAGCATCTTCGACGCGAGGCTGACCGCCTCCCAGAACTTGCTCAGCGTGAGCCTCATTCAGCGCTGGCGGGCGTCGCGCGAAACGCTCCACGTCACCGAATTTGAGTCGGACATCCGGAAGTTCGATACAATGGCCAGTGTGGCGCTCCTCTATATGGAGGGGCTGAAGGCCATGGGCATGGTGAAGATGCACGAAGCGAATCAGCAGGTGATGGGTGAATTGCTGGGGATAGTCAAGCAACGGCAGCGTGGGGGTGTGGCGACCGGGCTCGATCTCGCCCGATTGGAAGGCCAGTTGGCGAACGAACGGCAACAGATCGCGGCAGCGCAGTATGACGTGCAACATGCCAAGTTCAGTCTTGCGAATCTCTTGGGTTTCGCGTTTGAGATTCCGTTGTTGCTGACCGACGAGTTTCAGCCTGAGGTACGGGAGGTACCCGTCCCGCAGGGGGCGGTAGAGGAGGCGCTCGGGAATCGTCCGGAAGTGCAGGCCCAGTCTACGCGTGTCCGTGCGCTGGAGCTGACCTATTCCTCCATTACGGGGGAGCGGTTGCCGTCACTCGTGGCACAAGGGGATTACGGCCTGATCGGGAATCGAGGGGGCAACACCCTCGATTCCTACAACATGGCGCTGCTACTCCAAATTCCGATTTTTGATGGAGGGCAACGAGAAGGCCGGATTGCCGAATCCCGGAGCCAATTGCTCCAGGAAGCGCTCCGCATGCGGTCGGTGCTCAATCAGGTGAAGATGGAAGTGCACGATGCCGTCGCGTCCTTGGCGGCTTCGAAGGAACAAGTCGGGATCGCTCGAATCGGCATGCAGGCTGCGACCAAGGAACTGGAGCTCGCTAAGGAACGCTATTCCGTGATTACTGCGGCGAGCTATTTCGAACTGACCAATGGCCTCTCTGCCGTGGCCCGAGCCAGAGAAAACCTCGTCAACGCCCTCTTCCAGCTCAACGCCGCGCGCGTGAATCTCGCCCGGTCGACGGGAAGTCTGAATACGCTGAACTAACCGTAGACCGTGGCGCGTGAAGCGCGAGACATGCGAGAAAGGCGCGACGTGGGCAGAGTGGATTCCCACCTCGTCTCGCCCGTCCCGCCAGTCGCGCTCTCCTATCCTGCGTAGGCGTTCTTCTCGTGCCCCAGACATGCCGGCCATCGAAGTTCTGCTGTGCCGAAACAGTTTTTCCGCAGCCTGCTAAATCTATTTCACCAGCCACACGCGATAGGTCTTGGCTGCTTCCGGCTTCGTGACTTTGAGGATGGCCGTCGCACCGGGGCTCATGACGTCGTCGCTCGTGTTGATCCGCGAAGATGGGTCGCCCATAACACTGTCCGGTCGCGTCATCGGGAGCGCTATCCGGGCGCGCACGATAACGCGGGTCATGTTCAGCACTGGGGGTATGGGGGGTAGTTGATTGGTCTAGACGGAAGGAGGAGGCGTGACGGTTGGTTGGCTGCCGGTCTCTTTTCGTCTTCTATATCGGTAGCGACGCGACGTGAGGCTAAGAAAACATATAGAGGGAGTCTTGAAGAATGGCTCGGGACGAATCGCTCATCGAAGCTCCTGACTATCCTCGAAGAGGTCAGGCTTTCAACAAGGACTATTCGACTGGAAGTCGTAGCAGACTTCATTGGAAAACCCGCTTTCAGCACCATTGTATGCCGTGACTGCGAAGTAGTAGCGGGTGTTATCCAGATTTGTAACGGTGACGGTGGGAGAAGCTGAACTAGCGAGTAGGGGATAGTTCTGGGTCTGAGTTCCATAATGCAGATGATACTCGGTGAGGGTTGCGTCATTCACGGGATTCCATGACAGTGTCGCGGTCGAGCCAGTAGGGGTCGAAGTAGTGGTGATTGATGGGGCACCTTCACTGCCGCCTCCTCCTCCGCATCCGGTAAGAAGGGGCATGATCGAAAGAAGAAGGCCCGT
>JANYBU010000229.1 GCA_025360665.1 Nitrospira sp. | reverse complement strand
GGCCGCTAAGGTGCAGGCTGTGGTGTTCGATCGTGGTGGTCGGATGTATCACGGACGCGTCAAAGCGTTGGCTGAGGCATCGCGTGAAGGCGGTCTGCAGTTCTAGGTCGTGCCTCGCTTCCGTCATGGTGAGGAAGCGAGGGGAGCAAAGAGGAGAGATGTTACGTGCGAGTTAATCCAGATGAACTAAGCCTGAAGGACAAGGTTGTCTTTATCAACCGTGTGGCGAAAGTTGTGAAGGGCGGAAAGCGTTTCAACTTCTGCGCGCTGGTTGTTGTTGGAGATGGACAGGGATGGGTTGGCATCGGGAAAGGGAAAGCTGCTGAAGTGCCCGTAGCGATCTCGAAGGCGGTTGAGCAAGCCAAGAAGAACCTGGTGCATGTTGCTCTCACGTCCGGAACGATTGCACACGAGGTACATGGACTGTTCGGGGCCGAGCATGTCCTCCTGAAGCCTGCAAAGAAGGGAGCAGGAATTATTGCCGGGGGTGCCGTCAGGGCTGTGGTTGAGGTTGCTGGCGTCCATAACATTATTGCTAAGACCCTGGGCCGTGGAAATCCATTTAATACGGTTCGCGCCACGCTCAATGGTCTCTGTCAACTCCGAAATGCTGAAGACGTTCTCAAGCTGCGCCGTGCGGTGGGTGATGCACAGAGTAGGGTGAGTGCCTAATGCCTATAGCGAAGATTGCCGAAGCCGCCAAGAATGGGTTCGTGATTACCTTGCGACGAAGTCCTATTGGCACCCCACAAAAGCATCGACGTGTTTTGAGTGGCCTCGGGTTAAGAAAAATCAGGCAGACAGTGACTCGTCCCAATACTCCACAAGTCAGAGGGATGATCGGCAAAGTTGGATATCTATTGGAAGTGCAGCCACAATGAACTTACATGAGCTCGGTCCTGCGAAAGGATCCAGGAAACGACGTAAGCGTATCGGCCGTGGTCCAGGTTCTGGTCATGGGAAAACATCGGGCAAAGGCCATAAGGGTCTGTTGGCCAGATCCGGAGGTCGGAGCCGACAGGCGGGCGGATTTGAAGGCGGCCAGATGTCCCTGATCCGTCGAGTGCCGAAGCATGGCTTTACAAACATCTTTCGTAAAGAGTATTCGATCGTCAACCTTAAGAGCTTGGGTGAGATGATCGTGTCAGGCACCATCACGCCTCAGGCCCTGGTCGATGCCGGCTTGGTCAAACGCAAGTCGTTGCCGATCAAGATTCTTGGAAACGGAGAGCTCACGAAGGCGATCGTTGTGCAGGCGCACAAGTTCAGTAAGTCTGCAGAGGCAAAGATTCAAGCAGCTGGAGGGAGAGTCGAGGTCATCCCCGGTGTTTGAGAGACTCCTGACCAGTTTTCAGAATATTTTCAAAATCCACGAGCTGCGGACCCGCATCCTCTTTACCATGGGGATGTTGGTGGTGTATCGGATCGGGGCGCATATTCCCACGCCTGGGATCAATGGCGATGCCCTCTCCGATTTTCTGCAAAAACAAGGCGGCGCACTGCTCGGATTTTTGGATATTTTTTCAGGCGGTTCGCTCTCGCGGCTCACGATCTTAGCGCTGGGCATTATGCCCTACATCAGTGCTTCGATTATTCTTCAGCTGCTGACCGTGGCTGTCCCACATCTGTCAAAGCTGGCCAAAGAGGGCGAGCGCGGTCGAAAAAAGATTATTCAATACACTCGGTTCGGGACGATCGGCATTGCGGTGATTCAGGGATTTGGGATCGCGGTCGGTCTCGAACAAATGAATAATGGCGCATTCGTGATGAACGCTGGGTGGGGATTCCGTCTTATGACGGTCATCACCTTGACGGCCGGGACGGGCTTCCTGATGTGGCTCGGTGAACAGATTACCGAGCGAGGCATCGGGAACGGTATTTCCTTGATTATTTTTGCGGGGATCGTCGCGCGCTTGCCTGCCGCTGTGGCCCAGACCTTTGATTTATACAAGGTCGGGCAACTCAGCTTTATCTTGCTGGTCGCCCTCGCCTTGCTCATGGTCGTGGTGGTGGGAGCCATTGTCTTTTTGGAAAGCGGGCGGCGAAAGGTCCCGGTCCAGTACGCGAAACGGGTTATCGGACGACGAGTGTTTGGCGGGCAGAGTACGCATATTCCACTGAAGATCAATACTGCGGGGGTAATTCCACCTATTTTCGCGTCGTCGATTATCGCGTTTCCTGCGACGATTGCCGGTTTCTTCCAGACGCCTTGGGTGAAGGCCTTCGGAGCCCAACTCGCGCCTGGGTCGGTGTTATATACACTGATGTACGTTGGCCTTATTCTGTTTTTCTGTTTCTTTTATACTGCCGTGGTCTTGAACCCGGTGGACATGGCAGACAACATGAAGAAGTACGGTGGATTTATTCCGGGGATTCGTCCAGGATCCAGGACATCCGATTATATTTATAAGGTGCTGACGAGAATTACGTTTGCCGGATCAATTTATCTCGCGATCGTCTGCGTGATCCCGGAATTTTTAATCTATAAACTTGGTGTGCCTTTCTATTTCGGTGGTACCTCGCTGCTGATCGTGATCGGTGTCGGTCTTGATACGGCCCAGCAGATTGAGTCCCACATGCTGATGCGGAATTACGAAGGGTTTCTCGGCAAGGGCATGGCCCCCCTCCGTGGACGGAATGGGTGAGGGGGATTCATGCGGGTAGTGTTTCTCGGTGCACCAGGAGTAGGCAAGGGGACTCAGGCTGACCGTATTGCGGTTCAGTATCAGGTGGGGAAGATTTCGACCGGTGATCTTCTCCGCGAGGCGGTTCGCAATCAGACGACGCTGGGTCTCGAAGCGAAGAGCTACATGGATCAGGGTAAACTGGTTCCTGATGCTGTGGTGATTGGGCTAGTGAGGGAGAAGTTGGCTGCTCCCAGTTGTGCCAATGGATTCGTGCTGGATGGATTTCCTAGGACTGTTCCGCAGGCGGAAGAATTAGGAATGGTTTTGATGTCCAAGGGAATCGCCCTGGACCGGGTCCTGAATTTTCAGGTTTCGCGTGAGGATATCGTGAGGCGATTGAGCGGGCGCCGTAGTTGCCCGAAGTGCCAAGCGACGTTCCATGTAGATTTTGCAAAGCCCAAGGTAGATGGGATTTGCGATCGATGTGGAGAGCCGCTCGTGCAGCGCAGCGATGACCGCCGCGATGCGATCGAAATGCGTCTGAAAGTATATGACGAGCAGACGGCCACGCTGGTGCGCTATTATGAGGAGCGACGCCTGCTGTCTCCGGTGGATGCGTCCGGTGCAGTGGATGTCGTCTTTCAGCATCTCTCGCAGGAGCTGGCACCGTACCGGGTGACATGATCATTCTCAAGACGCCGGACGAAATTGCGGTGATGGCCCAGGCGTCAAGAGTGGTGGCAGAGACACTAGCGATATTGCAGAAAGCCGTCCGGCCAGGTATTACGACCGATGAACTGGATCGTTTAGCCGAGGAAGAGATTCGGTCCCGTGGTGCGAAGCCGGCGTTTAAGGGGTATCGGAGTTATCCAAAGACGCTCTGTGCCTCAGTGAATGACCAGGTCGTCCATGGGATTCCCTCCAAGCGAGTGCTGATGGAGGGGGATATCATTGGGCTCGACCTAGGGGCGATCGTCGGCGGGTTTTACGGTGATTCGGCTGTCACGGTTACGGTGGGGCAGACGACAGAACGAAATGCCCGCTTGGTTCAAGTGACTGAAGAGGCGATGTACCTCGGAATCAAGCAAGCGGTGGTGGGCCATCGGCTGTCAGATATTTCGCATGCGGTTCAGCGGCATGCAGAGTCTGCAGGTTACTCGGTCGTGACGGAGTTCGTCGGCCATGGGATTGGCCGGCAGTTGCATGAAGAGCCGCAGGTGCCGAATTATGGGAAGCCTGGACAGGGCCCCCGGTTGCAGGCAGGGATGGTTCTAGCGATCGAACCGATGGTCAACATGGGTGGCGCTGCCGTCAAGGTCCTTGAGGATCGCTGGACGGCGGTGACGGTAGACGGGAGTCTCTCGGCACACTTTGAACATACGATTGTGATTGAGCCGAGTGGACCGCCGCGCATTTTGAGTCAGCTCTGAGGGGCTGAGGCTGTGGCAAGGCAGTTCAGGGAGAAAGGATAGAGGTACGTGCCGAAAGAAGATGTTATTGAAATTCAAGGCACGGTAAACGAAACGTTACCGAATGCGATGTTTCGTGTGTCGCTGGACAATGGCCATAAGATTCTTGCACATATTTCCGGGAAAATGCGCATGCACTTTATCCGTATTCTTCCCGGCGATAAGGTGACGGTGGAACTGTCGCCGTACGATCTGACACGCGGGCGGATCACCTATCGG
>JANYBU010000198.1 GCA_025360665.1 Nitrospira sp. | reverse complement strand
GATTGAAAGCGGTGTCCTCTCCCGTCGCAGCCCCTCTGTGAGGCGCGTACGATGTCTGTCGATAGGTGGAGTGAATCAAAAGGCAGTCTTCTTGACAGCCTGTCGACCCTCGGCTACAGTGGCCGATGGCGCCGCTTTCAGGTCCATTGGCGCTCTGTTTCGAGGACACCTGTGAGATCCTTTGGATGGTGGTTTGCTATCGGCGCACTGCTCACCCTTTCCGTGCTGATGGTACAGGGGGGCGTTCGAGACCTGCTCGACGGAGCCCCTCCCGGCAGTGGGGCCAGCGCGTACTTCTCATTTGGCACCACGATTTTCGGCGGAGGATTGTTGGCAGGTTGCGTGGCATTGGTGATGAATCGACTCCGGTAGACACAGAGTCTGAAGACAGGCGCGTCGATGCACTGTTTGAGATGTAAGGGTTTCATGATGGTCGAGCGTCACTATACGCTGGTGAATCGGCGACTCTATGCCCGTTGTCTGAATTGCGGGTTCTGGATCGACCTTGCCGACCTGCTCCGCTTCTTTCATAAGGTGATCGACAGCGGGTTTCGCGGAGGGAAGGTGCGGGAATTTTATACACTATGAGTAGAAACGACGATTTCAGGATGACAAGAGACTGCGGGAGATCCCATCGGTTGTCATTTCTCGCCCGCGCTGCTGGGGTGTTCATCGGTCTCCTGTTGATCAGTGTCGAGACCGTCACTCCACCCATCGCCCTTGCGAAGAGCATAGCAGGTCAACCTGTACATGTCCAAACTGTGGTTGCTCCGCACCAGTTTCCTCCGTGGCGAGTGGCTCCAGCCCATGGCATTCTTCTCAAGGAACTCAATAGTGGGCGGGTGTTGTATGAACACGATGCCGGGAAGCGAATGTCCCCCGCTAGCCTCACGAAAATCATGTCGGCCCTGGTCATTCTGGAAAGAGGTCAATTGGATGATCTCGTCACGATCAGTCCCAATGCCGCACGGGCTCACAAGACGCACTTGCGCGTGAAGGCAGGGCAGGTCTTTAGGCTGGAAGATCTGCTGAAGGCCATGTTGATCATGTCCGCAAATGATGCATGTCTTGCAGCGGTGGAGCATGTGGGTGGCGACGAAGCACAGTTCGTGACTCTCATGAATGCCAAGGTTACGGCCCTCGGCTTGGCTGACACGCATTTCAGTAATGGCTGTGGGTTCGATAACCCGGACCATTACTCGACGGCCGAAGACCTCGCCGCGTTGAGTGTCATTGCCCTCGATCAGCCGATCTTCCGGCAGTTGGTCCGTGAGGAACACGCGATCATAACGCCTGTCAACGGTCACCATGCGTATGTCTTGCACACCACGAACAGATTGCTGGGACGTATTCCAGGTGTCGAAGGGATCAAGACCGGATTTACCTCCAAAGCCGGGCGATGCCTCATTGCCAAAGTCTCTCAGAACGGGAGCGATCTTCTCCTCGTGATCCTCAATTCCAAGCGTCGCTGGAACACCGCGACGAATCTCATTACCTACGGGCTACAGGCAGCCGAAGCTCCGCACTGAATTCCCCTGGTTGATCAAGGCGACGCGCACGTAGGCAGAGGTGAGAAAGCCGTCGCAGCCGGAGGGTTCGCAATCTGCTCGTTCGAGTCTTCACGGGAGCTCTGGCGAGGGTCTACAGATTTTGTGGTGGAGTGTGGGAACTGGAGGAACGAATTCAAGCTGGCGACCGGGAAGAAGGATGGAAAGTGTTCTAGATCTTCAGGCGCGCTTTGGGGTCGAACATCTGCCCGCATCGCTACCGAAGCGGGGAAAACTCGACGTTTACATCTTTCCCCAGATAGTTGATGACGAACCCCTGTTTATCGTAAGCCAGTATGGCGCCCATTACGTTTTCATCCCCGTAGTCTTCCTGCCCCAATAGTTTTCGCACGTCATCAGGGCTTTCGCTGTTCAACACGTTGCGAAAGATGCCGCGAGTCTTATAGGAGAATCGATTGTTGATAAAGATCAGGTCGATCTTGCCGTCCTGGATGCGCACGCCAGCCATAGGCCCGGTCGGTTTGCGTTGGTCGAGCAAGAAGATAAACAAGGCTTCCTGTTCTACTTTCACTCCCGGAATCTTTTCATTCACCAGCGAGTCCAAGGCTTTGGCTTCGGAGTCTCCCAACTTGACTCCAAACAGTGAAATCTCGGCACTCTTCAAGGCCTTGGGGTCCATCACGTCGTTCTTGCTCAATTCGTAGGGCTCGCCATACCCAGGGGACGCCCATGCGACGACTCCGGCCATCACCATGCAGGTTAGCGTGATGACTCGAAGCAAATTCTTCATCGACTCTTCCTTACCCATAGATTCTAAGAGATGTATGGTGCGTGAAATCTATTGGCAAAATTGGTAGGACCAATGCAGTGTGTACACATTTTATCGAATGGCCTGAGAACTTGCAAGGAACGGCTGAAGGTGCGAGTGGGGTCAATTCCCTCTCTCTTATCCAATCGTCACAGTGTTGAGGTGACTGTGAGTTAGCCCGGGTTTTGTGGACACCAGGTTAAGAGTCACTGATCCGTCGCTCGAACTCCAGTGGCGTGAGATATCCCAGACTCTGATGCAGCCGCTGGCGATTGTAGAATCCTTCGATGAACGCAAAGATCTCCCGGCTCGCGTCGTCCCGGGTGCGATACGTCTGGTGATGCACCAATTCATTCTTAAGGATACTGAAGAAGCTCTCCGCCACGGCATTGTCGTAGCAGTTCCCTTTGCGGCTCATGCTCGGTGTCAGGCCGAGTGTCGTTAAGCGACGTTGATATGCCAGGGCGCTGTATTGAGCGCCCCGGTCCGAGTGATGGATGAGGCCGGGCTGGAGGCGCCGTTGGCGCACCGCCATGGCCAGGGCCTCCAGCGTCAACTGTTGATCCGGCTTGGCACTCATCGCCCACCCAATCACCCGCCGAGAATACAGATCCAGAAGCACGGCCACATAGAGCCAGCCCGCCTGCGTCGGGACGGCGGTGATATCGCCCACCCAGACCCGATTGAGGGTGGTCGTTACAAAGCGTTGTTCCAGTAGATTGGGCGCCGGGGGCGGCAGCGGATGATGCTCCACGCTGACGCGGAATCGGCGGATGCGCCGCGCCTCCAGGCCTGCGAGCTTCCGGAGGCGCGCCACGCGATGCCGCCCACACGGGATGCCGTTCTGCTTCAAGGCCTGCCATAATTTGATGGCCCCGTACTCTTCGCGCGCCTGCTGATGGAGGCGGCGCAGCTCGGGGAGCAGCCGTTGATCCTCCACCGTGCGGGCACTGGTCGGCCGATCCCGCCAGGCATAGTAGCCACTCCGGCTCACGGCCAGCGCCGCGCACAAGCGTGTCACTCGATGGGACCGCTCCTGCGTCCGAATAAACACGTATCTCACGTGGACTCCCTCGCAAAGTACACGGCGGTAGGTTCAGGCGATCAACGCAACACCATCTGGGATACGGTGGAGTTGGAGGGTGATCGTGATGACACACATGGGGCGTCCGGGCTTGTCTGCGGCCCAGAAAGCGGAATTGTGGCATCGATGGAAGCAGGGGCAGTC
>JANYBU010000178.1 GCA_025360665.1 Nitrospira sp. | reverse complement strand
GGACTCAAAGTGGTAGGAGAACGAGAAGGCGTGATCCAGGCAGTCGCCGACCGTATTACGCCCCTCCAGGAATAACGAATGATCACCCCGTCCAATACGAGAATCGGCTGGATTGGCACCGGCGTGATGGGGTCGTCGATGTGTGGCCATGTGCTGGCCGCCGGGTATCGCGTGACCCTGCACAGCCGCACGAAAGCCAAGGCCCAACCGTTACTTGATCTTGGCGCGACATGGGCCGAGAGCTCGCTCGCCGTCGCTGCTCATTCCGATATTCTCTTCACGATGGTGGGCTTTCCCCAGGACGTCCGTACCGTCTATTTCGGTGAGACTGGAATCCTTGCCGGCGCACGAGCTGGGATGACCCTCATCGACATGACGACGACGCAACCCTCATTGAGCCGAGAAATTGCAGCGGCTGCCTCAGTGAAAGATCTATCGGCCATCGATGCGCCTGTCTCTGGCGGCGACGTCGGAGCCAAGAATGCCGCGCTCTCGATCATGGTCGGTGGCGACACGAAATCCGTTCAGGCCGTGATGCCGCTCTTCGAGCTATTGGGGAAAAAGATCGTGCATCAGGGAGGGCCCGGCACTGGGCAACAGGCGAAACTCTGTAACCAGATCGTGATCGCCGGCACGATGGTCGGTGTCTGCGAGAGTGTGCTCTATGGCTACAAGGCGGGGCTCGATCTGAACCGAATGCTGGACTCCATCCGTGGCGGAGCCGCAGCCTGCTGGACCTTGGACCATCTCGCTCCACGTATTCTTCAACGCAACTTCGACCCGGGATTTTTCGTCGAGCACTTCGTCAAAGATATGGGCATCGCGCTGGAGGAATCGAAACGTATGGGGCTCGTACTGCCCGGTCTCACGTTGGTGCACCAGCTCTACCAGACCGTCCAAACGCTCGGACATGGCCGCAGTGGAACCCATGCGTTGATGCTGGCGCTTGAAGAACTCGCACAAATCCACGTGAGTGCGTCACCGGTATGAATCCCCTCGCCTACATGGTGCTCGCCCTCTTGCTCTTCCTCACTGCCTGCGCGAGCAGTCAGGGATTGCATCTGGATTCGCTCCAACAGACGCTGCAAGACGAAGAGGCTCGCTTCGTCGGTGTTCTGCCACCAACATCAACGGCGAACACTTCGACCAGGCAAGGCCCTCCGAAGTTGGGGCTGTTTGTGATGCCAACCGGGTTCCTTCGTCATGAGTTCGAGTGGACGGATGCCGATCGGGAGTCCCTGTTGGCCTGGACCAACGGGTTGCAGCGTGACGGCCTCATCAGCGGCGCTTCCTTCATTCAAATCTCTTCGATCAAGGGGAACCAGTTGGTACAGTTGCGCGAATCCGCCATGCGGCACGGCGCGGACCGCTTGCTCATCGTGGATGGTGCGGCGACCGTCGATCGTTACAACAACTACAAGGGCCCCTTGTTGTACTGGACGATCTTCGGAGCATACTTCGCCGACGGTACCCACAGCGATGCCCTCTGTCTCGTGCGAGGTGCCTTGTGGGATGTCCGTGGAGAAACTAAGCTGTTTGGGGAAGAGGCCCAGGGATTATCGAAGATAGTCGGTCCCGCCGCACGAGTCGAGGATCGAGAGGGGGTCACCGCGGCTCGCCGACAGGCACTCATCCAGCTGATGGAGAAACTGCGAGATGATTTCGCGAGGGCCGGAAGCGGACGCTGACGCAGATGATAAAGACTTCTACTTGCGTGGCTCGCCCAACAGGCACCACAAGCGCCTGGTTCCTGACTTCTGATCGGTCACCGGCTCGCCGCTGAAAAAACTGATCTGCCAGGCCACCATGTCGTCGGTGGGGTGGGCCGTAGCGTCCAAGAAATCTCTGACTTGATGTTGGCGAGGGGATGGCCTCCCGGCAAGGCTGGATCATGTTGAGCGGCATCGATCAAGTTTTTGAGTTCGTCCACGGACGGTGCGCGCCATCCCTGCTGCCCGCCGACCTCTTTCGTCGCACAACGAACCACCGACGCGCCCCACACATCGTGCTCCCGATCCGGTTCCTGTTCCCCGATCATGCCGGTGCTGTTGTCCTTGACGCCCACACCGTTCAACGCCAACGTACATCGAAAGGAGGCAGTGGAATCGGCTGCGAACGCCTGACTGGTCAACGCTACAATGCCGACCACGATGAGACAAGCACGAGCTACCTGCAGGCTCTGCATGTGGGAACCTCTCGATCCAGTGAAAGCCTATCGTAAGAGAATCTATACAGTGGCGGAAGCGCGTGGTTACGGTGAGAGCCGGCGATAATGCTTCAGGAGAAGCAGCCCGCCCCAAGCGAACGAGTCCGGCATCAGGAGAATGCCGAGGTAGTAGGCGAGGTGAGCCAGGCGATGGTCATACTCCAGCCAACCTAACGTGGTCAGGATATTGTCCCAGTCATGCCCGTCCGTTTCCTTCCCAGTCACCCCGCCAAGCAGTATGAGATCCAGCTCCCGCGTATCGTTGATGGCGACACATCGGCGAGGCGCTTCATCACGCACATCACGGCACATTCACCTGTCGCTATGAGGAGAACGAAGACCTGCTCCGGGCGAACTGGTAGATCTAAGCGGGGGGGGTGCCCAAAACCCAAAAAACTGGGCCACAAATAACTGGAGGAAAGAACTCGTATCTCAAGTGTCGAGTGCTCTACCTTTATCACCGCTACCAGTCATGTTGTTCTTGGACAGCGTTGTCTCACTGGCAATTGGCACTTCTTGTACTTCAATCAGCTGAGCAGTTCCAGTATAGTTCTATAACTGTTTACGCTGGAAACCGAGAAGGGAAGAAAAGACATGGGGTGGATCCGTTGGTTTTCAATCGTACTCGTGATGAGCTACGGGCTGGGATCTCTGGATTCTCTCGGGCTTGCTGCACAGGCAACCGATGCAGACACCTGGAAGAGTTACACGAACACCCGGTTCGGTTTCTCGGCGCGGTATCCCTCAGACTGGCGTCTCGGCAACCCGATGCCGGATGGGACCGGGATTACGCTCTCTCCACCTACCGAGGATAGTCAGGTCGCCCTTTCCGGATTCATGAACTTCATCGAAGGGAGCAGTCCGGATGGTCGGCAAACCCTTGATGAATTCGTCACAGCTCACCGGCGTATTATCACTGAACTGTACGAAAAGAAGCACATCATAGTGGAGTGGGAGACGGATCGCCCCACGACACTCGGGGGATTCGACGCAAAGCAACTCACCTTCACCTATCGCAGCCACACGAATACCGAGATGCGAGAAATCCACATTATGTCCTTGGGACGGAACGAAGGCAGGGGGGTTCGGATAAAAATCCCGGTTTCCAGCAACGGTACGATAATGCCGCTCGTGACGAAACTCCTGGAGTCCTATCAACCGGGGCGGGATCAGGACGCGGTGAGCCCGTTTGCGCCAACGCGCAGCGACCGGCCTTCGACTCCACTTCGATAGGGTACTAGGCTCCGCTCTCTCTGAGGACAGCCAGGTGTTTCACGGCTTCCCGCGCTGCCGCACGGGCTTTGGTCGCCGGATTCAAACTCGCCCCTGGATCCACCCTGTCCCCCAGTTCCGCAACCCGTTGGCACTGCTTTATCGCCTCCAGCAAATGCGGCAGGGCTTCCTTGCCGTGGGGATCGGTCGGAGGGAGGGCCCTGAGAATCGCTTCCGCATGCTTGCTGACTTCACCGCAGTGATGGACGATCGCTTTGGTATCCCCCATCCCCCCGTGCATGACCATTTCCTCCGCGTCCTTCATCATGGCCGTGCCTTGCGCCTGAATGTCTTTCACCGTCGCGCCCATCACGCCCTGTACGGGGAGTAGCAATCCGAGCAGGAGTGCACCGGTCATACGTGTGAGGCTCATCACAATGTCTGGCCCTTTCTGGGTGATGCCGGTTGCTCCATGCTGAACGGCAGTAGGGATCGCGAAATGGCTCTGTGGTCAGTGCGGAATCTTATCGCACCAAGCCGGTTCCGGTATAGGAGGACATCCTTCGAGTACCGGTACGGGGATCGAAGAGGCACCCTGAATGAAGCCTGAACGGACGTCTCGGTACCCGGGCGAGCACCCCGATGCTCCGCATATCTAGTCTAGGACAACTGGAGAACGCCCAGCAGGATGCTAATAGCGACCGGCGGACTTCGACGGAACCGACGTTAACCGCTGATACAATTCGTGAAACTGCTCGGTCGTCAAGGAGGTATCGAGCAGATGCGCGAGATCGTCATTCAGAATGGGACACTCGACCGTGTCATCAAAATTAGATGAGGCGATCGTCACGAACCGGGGAGGAAAGAGACGCTCAGGAAGGAGAATCGAGACCGCATGATTATATTTCAGCGCCAGCCTGATGGCTTCGCGAGCCTTGTCAGCCGGAACGTCTCGGCCTAGACCGATATTTTGTGGAGGCTGCCCCTGTCTGAAAAACTGAAAGTGGACGTTGGGCATCCCCGCTTGGGCAAACTCATCTGTCAATGCGGCCACCTGGTTCTTGTACTGGCTCGCCAGTACGACTTCGACACGACTGACCATGGGCGCCGATACGACTTCGGCAGCGACCGCGTGAGCCACCATCACACCGGCATAAACAGCAATCATCATATGAAGATATCGCGGAAACACCATGGCTATTTCGCCTCAAAGCTGAAGCCCAACGATGTGGTACCGTTCGCAGCCACCGTCACACTTTGTTCTTTATCTCCCAGGGTCGGATGCCAGGCCTTGATCCGATACGTGCCGGCCGGCAGATCCTTGATCTCAAAAGTCCCCTCCAGACCGGTGATCGCGTAATACGGATTTTCGACGGCAAGCCCGTGTCCCTGCATATAGGGATGCATGCCGCATTGCATGATGACAGCACTGCGGTTCCCAGTGAAACGGATGGTGTCACTTGTCCCGGACTTGGTAAGCGCCGGACGATGGAACATAATAAACACGTGTTCTTGATCCCGCTCATAGATCTGCAAATCATGCGAGACGTTGTCCAGATTTGTCACTGTCAATGGGTGATGTTCCCGCATGACCGACACGAACGGAACGAACTGACAGATGTTCGCCTCCAGTTTCGTTTCCGTAGACTCGAACGGTTTTCCTTTTTCAACACCCTCGATCGTCACGATTACATCTTTCAGACCTTGCTGAGCTCCAACGGCTACTTCTTGAAGCAGCCGGTACCCAGACCCATCGGATAATGCCCCGCAAAAGACTTGATCGGGATATCGGCGAAGCTCGAAGGACGTGGGTGGCGGAAGTTCGCCGGAAAACTGCACGGTCCCGGTTACCGTGCCCCCGTTCGACACCGCCACTTCCTCGTATGCCCAGGCTTCGATCGAACCGCTCACGAAAACGCTTAGAATAATCGCGTGACAGATAGAAGCCACAATGCGCCCGCCATGTACAGTCATGCTCACCACCATATAGAAACAAATAGAATGAAAATAGATGGGGGGAGTATATACATACTCCCCCCATGGTCAGGGCGATCTTAACAGGCCTCGCACTCGTTCGAGCAGGATCTTCGCTTCTTCAACGAGCCGACGCCATCGTTGTTCTTACCGTCCAACCGTCGACGTCAGCGAAGCAGCCCCGCCATCATTCTCCTGCTCCGCCAGCTTGCGCGACGGAACTTGTGGCATCAACGGGAGAATCCGCTGATCGTCAATCGGCAGCACCTTGAAAAGGCCCCACTGCCCTGCGTTGGCATACGCCGGACGTTGGTTTTTCCACAGGTAGTCGCCGACGATCCTGTTCGGACCTCCGGCTCCACCGGTGAGATAGGCGTTGATGACCTCGGATCCGCCGAACTCCATGGTGCTGACTTGATCCGCGCCCTGCATATAAGGTTCATGCGGCCATTCGTGGCCGTCGACGGTGAACAGCTGAACCTGCTCGCTGAACGCCCCGAGCACGTGGATGGCCACCGGATCTCCGACATGTGCCTGCAGCAGCGGCGTCGAGGGTGTAGCCCCGGCTTTTATGCAGCTGAAGATCTCCGACACATCACAGCCATTTTCCATACGCCAGGCGGTCGGTTCCGACTGGTAATTCACGGCCGTGATGCCGGCTACCTGCTGGAGGTAGGGCATGAAGCTTACGCCCATGTTGTTATCCTCGTCCTGGAACATCAACGAGAAGGACCGGTAGTTCTTCCGGCTTTCGTTCCCAGGGATCGTTCGATCCACCAGCACGTCGGCACGCCAGCTACTCTTCATCGTGACGTCGGTGCCCGTTATCGGATCCCGGTAGCGTGACCCCTTCGGACCGATGATGATCGAGCCGAACAGACCATTGCGTGGATTCTCGACCACGTTCCCCCAATCTTGAATGAGGGCGGCCAGTTCTCCGTACTCCGGATGGGCATAATATGTATACGTTTTGCTCTGCCCGGGACCGATCGTTTGGTCGCCTGGATTATTGCCGACATTGGCGCCGAACGAATCTTTCGGGTCGAACGCCATCATATCGATGTGGAATCCGGCCCGTTCCTTGGCCATCTCATTTTTCAGATTGATCTTCATGCAATCGCCAACGTTCACGTGCAAGGTCAGCGGGCTCGGCCTGAGTTCACCTGCCTTGACCTTGCCACGGTCACCATCGAGCACGTACATCTTGCCCTTCTCGTTTCCGAAGACCATTTTCCGCTCCAGATCGACTTCCATTGTTCCCGGCGCACCTTCGTGGTACCGGATGTTCTGATCGATCGCGGAGACGTTGAAGTTCTTCACAGGTGCATCTGCCGGACAGATGGACGGTGCAGACTTTTGGATCTGCTCGCGACTCGGCAATGGCTTCAGATCCCCCTGCAGTTCATCGAAGACCCGGAAGAGTCCCCAACTGCCTTCCGCGAAGTGAGAGGCGCGGCCACTATAATAAAGATAGTCACCGGCCTGTTTTTGCGGACCACCTGCGGCCGGAATGGCCGGATCGTAACGCTCTCCAATCGCCAAGTGGATCGTGCTCCGCGGCATGGCAGTAATCGCATACCGTTCCATCGGGAACCAATGGCCCGTCACGTGCCAGGTATGCACTTCGTTTGCAGACCCTACCAGTGCACGCACCAGAATCGGATCGCCAAGATAGGCCCGCAACAACGGAGTGCCCGGATCGCCGTGAATACCGGATACAAAGAGTTTCGACGGGTCAGGATTGCTGGCTAAGCGCACACTCAACGGCTCCACGCGCATGCCGTAGCCACTTCCGGTGGTGGCTTCGCCGCCATTTAAAAACCACATCGCCGACTTATTGATACGCTCCGGGAACTGATGAGACGGCGGCCCTTCGACGGTGACCGCCCCGATTTTCGCTTGCGGATTATCGGTGGTGATCAGTTCCGACGTCCGCGCATTGCTGTCCATGATATGCATCATAACTTCACGGAAACTGCCACGGATCTGGGCGGAGACCGGCTCCAAGGTATGGATATCCGCAATGGGACCGCTCCGGATTTCTTTCCCGGTGAACGGATCGTGATAGGTCGAGCGCGGCGGCTCGGTAATGAAAGCAGAGAACAGCCCGTGCCCCCAGGTATCGGTCCCGAAGACGTGATCGTGCCAGAAGACCGTGCCGAAATCGGCATCGACGTACCAGCGCTCTCGGATGAATTCGACGCTGGCAATATCGTTCTTCTTATGCGCGTATTTCAACGGTGCATCGAACGTGATGGTCTTTCCGTTGATGGTTTTGATTCGCACCACTTCGAAGTATTTTGGATCGTCCATCCCTACGCCCAGTTCAATGTTCACATGGAACTTCGACGAATCGCCCACCGTGATGCTGCGCGCGCCGGCTTTCGTATCCGCCGTTAGCACCGTGTTTCCCGGCAGAGGCATCCCCTTGTCTGGTTGCGGGTCTTCCAGCATCGTGAAGGCCCGTAGCGACATGTCATAGGAGAATCCGATCGTCGGTCCATCAGACGCGCTGGTGTCGAACTGGAAGAAGTGCGGATGAAGATTGATCTTGTTCGCCCATCCCGTCCGCGCATCGTCCGGTATTTCGTTCTTGAAAATGATGTCGACACAATCATACACGTTTCCGCGAATGACCAACGGAAGCTGCTTGTTGGGATTCTTGCGAACTTCAGCCTCTTCCTCGTGCAACACAAAAATCATCCCGATCGGGTCCACGATCGCGGCGGATTTAGGCGTTGCCAGCTTGAGGGTAATCGGCAGCGTAATGGAATGAATCGTGTAGAACTTACGCGGGGAATTTTCCGGACACAAACTCCAAGGTCCCTGTTCACCTGGCTTGGCCTGTTCCGTGCTTCTCGTTCCATCTTCGCGTACACGGAAAGGTTCCAACCACGGTGCTCCACCATGATTCGGTGCGAAGGGCGGCCGCTTCCCAAGATGTGGACGCAGCCAGGGGAACGCCAGTTTCCCGGTTTGCGGATCGAACGTAATTGCCGGACGCTTCAGAGGAGTCGGAGACTCGTAGTCCGCCCACTTGTGCGGCATCTCCGGCTCGTTGAGCGCCTGCATGCCGTCCCACTTCCAATTCACAACCGTTGCGTCATGCGCCTGGGCCTGCTTCACTTGATCTTCCGTCTTGCCAGGCAATCCTTGTGGCGGCAGCATGTACTCGGCCCAATCCTTGATCGACACCTTGACTGGATTGGCTTTCCAGTCGGTTTTGTTCTTGGTGATCTCGTACTTCTTCCCGCCGTACCAATCCACGGTCGTACCGACCAGCTTGTCCGATCTGACTGCGAGCTTGATCTTCCCCATACGATCGGGCAGCTCAACCAGAGGCTTCATGACGTCTGTCTGAGACCCAGGTTCCTGCAGCGTGTTGTACACGCGCCAGAATCCCCACATCCCCGTTACATAGTGTTGCGGGATGTGGCAGTGAAACACGAACTCACCGGCCAAGGCCTGCAATCCGCCGGACCCGCCCTCAGTTACCTCATCGTAAATCTCCGACGGACCGATAGACTGTACATCCAGTCGATCCGACGTATCGCTGATCGGTGGAAACTTTACGGGACCGTTCTTGGACAAGGTCGGATCGAGCTTGCTGGTGCCCGGCTGTCTGGCCCAGCGGATCGAACCGCCATGCAGATGGTGCGAGTGTACGATCTCAGATCCACCGATCATCCGGAATGTAGCCGGGTCCCCCAAATATGAGCGGGGAACCGTGGTTGCGGGATCGCCAAACGTATAGGACCCATAGCCCTGCGACTCATCGGCAAACCCGACGAGGTGCGCCTGCAACTCAAGTCTCGAGCCGTGTGGTTCACTGCGATAGTTGAGCAAACGAGCCGCCGGCCGGTAGGTGTCCGTGTGCGGATCACGCTGCGGCAACATGTCGCCCTTGCGATTCAACAATCGGAACGTCTCGTCACCAGCCTCATGATAGAAAATGACAAATTCGCGGAAGTCCGAGCCGTTGGCGACATCGATCATCGCCTCCCAACCGCTTTTCATTTCCTCAGACGTAAAGGGGCTGAGGAAGCGAGACCCGCGCTGCTCGACCACGACAGACCCCAACATGCCCCTGGAATACTGATCCCTGGTCGCATGGCTATGGAACGCGCGCCCGCCTCCCTGCAGATCGATGGGGATGTACCATTCGAATTCGCCGCTCTTTCCTGTTGGTACCAACGCATCGGGATTATTGGCGGTCGCCGGCTTGCCCGTGCCGGCGACGAGCATCTGCGATCCGTTCACGATCATGTTGGTCGGTTCTTCTGCGATCTCATTTCGTAATGTGATCCGGAGACAATCCCCTTGGTTCGCCCGAATGACCAACGGTTGGATCAAATCGCCCTGCAAACCGTTTGACACTGCGCCGCCGGCAAACGTCGGGTCTTCACTGTCCCGCGCGGCCAGGTTTTTCGCTTCTTCCTCCCGCACACCTGCCACATTCTCCGTCAACACATACATGTAGCCAGGGTAGAAATCCCCAAACCGGTTGACCGTGATTTCAACATTGATTGCCGTAATGTCATAGGCGCGGACGGGAGCTTGCGCCGGACAGCGAGCACCTTGCGTGACCTTTACCTTATCCGGATCTTCCGCGACGAGCAGCACGCCCTGCTGCATCGCATGGGCTCCGGCACCCTGAAACGGCCCTTTGCTCTGCACCTCTCGCTCGATTTGCTCGATAGCCTTCGACATCTTGTCCATCAGCATCGGGCCTGCAGGCTGATGGACGACAGTCGCCGCCTCCTCCGTTTCAGAATTCATCGCACCCACGTGCTGATGAGGAGTCGCTTCTGCCGACGCCTGCGTAACGCCCAAGACGGCGGCGAGCACCGCGACCCCTGCCTGACCTGCAATCTTTCCGATAGTCATCCTCTTCCCCTCCTGAACAATATCCGTTGAATACATTCCATCCTCAGCAGCTCTGCTCGCTCAACGCTCACGCCTTGACGCGCTCCCGCGTCCTGTCTATAAAAATAGTCTGGTGAAGGTTCCGCTCTTCGCGGTTGCGATTTCAGGAGGCCAGTCCATTCATCACGCAACCTTCACCAGACAGGTCTTCAAATCTCATTCACTCACAAAATCCAGTAGTAATAGAGCAAGTCTTGTTCCATCGGAGTGGGTGTGAGTCAAAGAATGGTTTCCTCAATGATTCATGCAGATTTGGATTCTGCCGGACGTGAGTCGCGTCGAGACATGGGACCGTGACGCCCCATGTCTCGCGAACAGATCATGAGGAACGGCTGATGGGCCGTGAAGATTGTGAATTGTCTGAAGATGACGCTCGATGGGGCGTCATCGCCCCATCACGAGAACTATTCATACGCAAGTGCTTGATGTGAGAGAATTCTAGGCTGTCTACGAAACAAGACTGAACGGAGCATACGCGCCCCATTTTGCAATCACCTGACAACCAGACCCCTATAGAAGAGAAAGAGAGAAGGACATGTGAACAAGAGGAGTCGACTCGGCAGACACACGGCTAGCAACAAGCAAAGCATGGGGGAACCTTGAACCAGTATTTTCCAATCCGGAAATGAGTCTGAACGACGGTCGGCGAATCTGAGTCTCTGCTCTCTGTGCTGACTCGGTTGGGTTGATCAATGCTCCGTCGTTCTGCCGTGCCGGTGTGGCTCATGCCCGCTTCCGGCTTGTC
>JANYBU010000174.1 GCA_025360665.1 Nitrospira sp. | reverse complement strand
TTGAAACATGCGCGCCGTGCACGGTTGGTGGTGAATCTCGGGGGCATCAGCAACGTGACGTATGTGCCGAAAGGGGGGCACCTCAGCGGGGTACAGGCATTCGATACGGGGCCGGCCAATATGGTGCTGGATAGTCTCATGGTGCGGTTGACGGACGGACGACTGTTGATGGATCGTGATGGAAAACTGGCCATGAAAGGGCAGGTCGATTCACGACTGTTGGGCAAGCTGCTCGCGCATCCCTTTCTGTCCAAGCGGCCGCCCAAATCGACCGGACGGGAAGCATTCGGCCCTGATCTCATCGAGGAACTGATCGCAATTCAGCAGCAACGGAAACTTTCGATCGAGGATCTGTTGGCGACCTGCAGTATGTGGACGGCCAAGGCGGTGGGAACCGCGCGACGGTGGATCAGCGGTGAGATCGATGAAGTGGTGGTGGGTGGTGGTGGCGTCCGTAACCGCGCGATCATGAGCCATCTCACGACAGTCTTCGCTCCGGTTCCGGTCACCACATTTGAGGCGGTGGGGTGGGACAGTAAGGTGTTTGAGGCGGTGGCCTTTGCCCTCTTGGCCTATCAAACCGTGACGGGACAGTGGGGCAACATCCCGTCTGTGACGGGCGCGAACCATCCTGTACTCCTTGGCACGATTGTGCCGAACGGGCCTCGCTGGCGTAAATCCCTCCCTGCGCGATAGTTGCCACAATGGAGAATGTATTCATCGGTCTTGTCATTGCGTTCCTGGTTTTCCTGATTTGGCGGCTGAGGGTCTCGTCAACCAGTGGGCCAGTCAGGAAAGAGGCCTTTGTCCTTCCTCCCGGCGTCACGTTGCGTCCCCAGCCTCTGCTGACTGACACTGATCTCTTGCTCTACAATCTCATACGTTTGGCCGTGGAAGATCATTATCTTGTCTTTGCGAGGGTTCCACTCTGGTCTGTTGTCAGCGTCGAGGCGGAAGGAAAGGCTCGGTCGCAGGTATTGAGACAGATCGCGCTGAAGCAACTCGACTTTGTGTTGGTTCACCCAGGAACGAAGGCTGCGGAGCAGGTTGTATTGCTTGAAGAAGGTTTCCCCCCTCAGCCGCACGAGATCACTCGGACTCGGGAGATCCAGTCTGTCCTACAGGCAGCTGGCATCATGTTGACCACCCTGAAGCCCCACACGTCCTATACGGTGCCTCAACTGGCTCAGCTGCTGGGCGTCGGCGATGACGAGTGACTGCCGCTCCGTATTGCCAACACGTCCTCTACCTGTCTTGAGGTGGAACTAGAACCTATCTCAAAATTGCTTGAGGAGCATCGTGATGCAGGCGAGCTGCACAAACCCGAGGAAGTTAGTGGCGTAGTACTCCCAGCGAACCAGGAGGCGCCGTTTCCATTGGAGCCAGGCAAAGAACCGTTCGACGAGCCAACGGCGCTGGTAGCGCCGCAAATGCCGACCGTCCTGGGTCTTGAGTTTGCGGGTCGATCGATGCGGGGCAATCATGTTCACCCCGTCTTGCTTGAGGTCCTCATCAAGCCGATCACTGTCATACGCCCGATCGCCAATGAGGTGCTCGGGCTTGGCCTCCAGCATGTAGAAGTCGAAACTGAGTTGCACTAAGGTGACCTCATGATGATTGGCCGCATGCGTACTGACCGAGAGCGGCAGCCCGTGGCGATCCACAATCGCGAGGATTTTCACGCCTTTGCCGCGTTTGGTGAGACCCACGGCGTCGCCGCCGCCCTTCGCGGCCGCAAATGTGGCGTCGATGAAGCTCTCACGCTCGTCGAGCGCCCCTTCTTCGCGCAGCGTATTGGCCAGCTGAGTAAGGACCTCACGCAGCACCTCACGGTGACACCACTGTTGGAACCGGCGATGGACGGTTTTGTAATTCGGATAGCACTGGGGCAGCAGGTGCCACTGCGCGCCTGTGTTCAGAATCCAGAGCGCCGCCTCCAAGACGGCCCGCGTCGGCACGGGCTTGCGACCCGGGCGACTGTCCGGGATGTGCTCTTCGGGGAAATGCTCCCGAATCCGTTCCCATTGGTCATCACGCAGACGTAGCATATAAGTACTTATACGTACGTATGTTCCTGCTATCAACTATTTTGAGATAGGTTCTAGTCTGGAGGGCTGTTGCCGGTCAGTTGAGGGGTCGGTTCCTCATCCCGCATCGACGCCGTGTCGAGGGCTTTCCGTGCCAACTCAGCTTCTGCGCTCTCTGGATATTGATCGACCACTCGCTCGTACATCATACGAGCCTTCTCGTGATCCTTCAGCCTGGTGTAGGTTTGTCCGATCTTTAAGGTAGAGGCAGCAAGTTTCGGACTGAGTGGGTAGTAGGACACAACGTGGTAGAAGGTTTTCAAGGCTTCCTTATTGCGTCCTAATCGGTACTGACATTCTCCCACCCAGTATTGCGCATTGGCTGCCAGCGAGGACTGCCCGTGGAGTTCGAGAAAGAATCGAAAACCAGCCAGCGCGGCCTCGTAATCCCTGTGCTTGAACTCCTCCATCACTCGATCGTAGAGGTGTCGAGACGAATCCTGCATGTTGGAGGGGGCGGCGACGGCGAGATTGAGAGAAAACAGCACCGCGATCATTCCTGGGAGCACGATCATCAGCGTCTTCATCGTAATACCTCCGTACTGCTCCGCACAGTCTTGGTACCCATTCTCTCCCTCGATACCGCAATCGCCGTGCCACCATGCCACTATCTGGTGTGGCTAAAACCGACGACAATCCACCAGCTTGGCACCATTCGATGGCAAGCATTGTCGAGTGACTGCCCCTGCCTGAGCGACAGATTTGTACGATCTGTGCACGAGTCCCCTCGCTTGACAGAGTGGAGCACACTACTCAGCAAAGCGGCTTCAGTAAACGATTTGTGGAGAACTTGACTTGCTTGCTCGTGGTCGAAATAATGCCACCCGGTCGCTCAGATCAGAGTCTCCGAAGTAGAATGACGACTCTGAGAGGGAGAAAGGCGCGGTGAAGTGAATTGGACATGAAGACTGATCCTCCGCCGAATCCACTCGGCGGAAAGACCTTGATCGTCGACGCGAATGACGGCGACTCGTACCCGCGACCCAGTGCGGCACTACTCGATGCTGGAGAATATGACCAGGTCTTTGTTCGTCCGGGGATCTATGAGGACAAAGTCTTTATCACGGGGCGACCGATTCATTTGGTGGGAGCCGGTCGAGACGAGGTGCAGATTTTTTCCCGTCGGGGGGGGCCCCTCTATCTCCAGCAGGTCCCAAGCGGTCGCATATCTGGCATCACCTTTCGATACGTTGGAAGCGATCAGAATTCCGCGATGAACCTGCTCGATTCCTCTTGTGCTGTGACCCAGTGCCGTGCCACGGAGGGTATTCTGTCCGGCGTGGTGATTTATGGCCCGCAATCGCGGCCGACATTTGTCGAGAACGAAGTATGCGGCAACCGCGAATCGGGGATTTTTGTGTTTGCCGGAGCACAGCCGAGGATCGCCGACAACGTCTGCAGGAGGAACCACCACTTCGGTATTGCGGTGCGGGATCCTGGAAGCCATCCGGAGCTCGTGCGGAACCGGTGCCGGGATAATATGCTGAGCGGGATTCTCCTCTTTCATCACGCAGAAGCCCTCCTCGTCGACAATACGTGCAGCGAGAATCAGCACTGGGGGATGGTGATGACTCCCGACTGCCACCCTACTCCCGGTCGAGAGGCGCTCGACACCTCAAACATTCTTGCCCCGAATCCGCGCGGGACCTTGATCGTGACGGAGCAGCCGTTAGGTGACATCGGCCGGTGAGTAGACAGGGTATCGAAGATACCGGCAGTCTGGGAATCAGTGCGTAGAATAAAGAAGGACAGGTCGGAGAGGAGTCAGAAGACATCTCCGGTTTTGATTCCCGCAACGTCCGTAGCACGACAGACGCTACGGGAGGAGATTGGCCGAGTGAGTACCGGAGGCCTCGTGAAGGTGGAACGCGCTACCGCCTTGCTGTTTCGCTCGATACATAGCCGTGTCGGCATGCTTCAGTAATTCATCAACGGGATGATCGTCGTGAGGATAAATCGTAATTCCGATGCTGACGCCGATGGAGATGTGGTGTCCCTTTAGCTCGAATGGCGCGGCAATGGATTCCGTGATGCGTTTCGCCACCACGAGGATGTTCTGTTCGGAACAGACCCCTTCTAGAATAATCGTGAATTCGTCCCCGCCCATCCGGGCCACGGTATCGACTTCCCTCACACAGGTCTTGAGTCG
>JANYBU010000131.1 GCA_025360665.1 Nitrospira sp. | reverse complement strand
ATGACCGTCACCTTTGTGACCTCTTTTGCCAAGCGATCGTATCGAGGCTCTTGCTTCCGATACCCCAACCATTCTGACATCACGACAAACATCGGGGCGCCGAGGATGAACGCCGCAAATAGAATGTGAAGCTGGGCGACGATCCATACCGCGGTCCGATTCCCCGTATAGGGAAAGTCCACCGGGGACGTGCCAGGAGCTTGGGCATACGCCACTCCTCCGAACAACGCCAGAAGCGCACAGGCCGCAATGAGACTGCGCTGCCACGTTTTCATGATGTTTCGCCGCCCCTCCTCACTAGATTGAAGTCCGCTTACTTGCCCGCCGGTGCCGGAGCAGCCGGAGCTGCCGCAGGAGCTGCTGCTGGGGCAGCCGAGACGCTCGCCGCATCGACCCATGATTTCTTATCGGCGTCCCATCCCTTCCCAGCCAACCCGAAGTTCCGCTCAAACAAGATCAGCTTCCAGACATCTTCTTCCGCTAGCTTGCTCTTCCACGCCTTCATCTTCGTATTGGGAACCCCTTCGGAAACCCGCCAGAACCACACGGAATCGGAGTAGAGCTTCATCCTCTCGCCGACGCGGAAGTCACGAGCACCCGCCTTGACCGGCTTGCCGTCCTTGCCATGGCAGCTGGCACAATTCACATCGGGGTTTGTCTCGCCGATGAAGAGCTTCCGCCCTTCTTCCAGTTTGGCCGCATCGGCCCACCAACCGGCCGGCATATGTTTGTCGGCGTACTCAGCAGGAGCCGGCGGCGGCGGAACGATCGGCCCTTCCCCTCCTTCTCCTCCCCCCCCGCACGCGACCATAAAGAGCCCCATCCCCAACACCACCGCCAACTGCGTCATTTTCATCTGCTTCATAACCATCCCGTGCTCCTTTTTTCCCGACCCTATTGATGACGTTCCACTGTTATACTCAGACGAAAAAAAACGCTTTCACCGGGGGGATCATCACCCCTGTAAAAGCGCCGGTCCTAACGAATCCTGTGATGCCACGCGCACTCCCTCGCCACTTCAAGTAACCGATCCAGCGAGGTGCCTATCAGCCCCACGGACCGCTTCGGTTATTTCTTACGCTTGCCCTGTGACTTCCCTTGTTTCTGTTCCTGCTTCCGCCATGAACAAATCAGTTTGACCCCGATGAACCCACCGACTGCTACCGCCATAGCCCCCGACCCTAGATAGACCCACAGAGGAACACTGCCTTTGTCGGATATGCAGCCGGTTCCAAAATTGACCTGGATCCTTCGCTCTGCCTCTAGATCCTTCGGATCAAACGAGATTTTCTGTAGCTGCTGCTCCCCCTTGGCTTCAATCAGCAGCGGGTCGCCTAGATTATCGTTATGAAGATGAAACGCCGCTTTGTAGTATCCGTCTCCATCGGTCTTGACGATCTGCCCATACGAGATTCTTGTATCCTTGACGAGCACATCTATATTCGCGCTCCCTTTTCCATCGGCCCCGCATACAAACCCTTCGACCGTAAACCGATGGTCGGCTTCATGTGTCGCAAAAACAACCGAGGGAAGACCGCCCACCATCGCAATGGCTAGGATCCACTCTCGCCATCGCGATTCACTCTGTGCGATCTGTCTACGCCTCACGTGGTCTGGACTGACGCCTATTCCCGTCGCCGAGCTCTTGCGTCCGCCTCACACAACAGTACGTGTGTTTACCAACGAGCCCGGCCAATTTTGAGGCCGCCATTTTTAACATAGCCCCTACCCGTTGTCAACGAAATGACGGCCTGACCGGACGGAGAGACAAGCCCCTTTCCAAGCACTTGGATAGGGCCATCCGCGGTGAGCCTGTGTAGGGAAAAATGAGAAGAGGCGCTACAATCGGCAGACGGAAACCTTATAGAATTCCTCGTGCTTGTGCGTCGGCTGCGATACGTTCCACTTCGGCCCGTCGCTCTAAATCCTTCTTGGCGATCCAGGTCTCCCAGGATTTCCCTGTGGCCGTATCCTCACCGGTGAAGGCGATCGCGGCAATCTGGTCATAGCGAATGTGTCGTGCCTGGGAACTGTCGGAAGGGAACACCTCAAGCGAGGAATCGGAACCCTTGACTTGACGATTGAAGAGATACCCGCTGAGGGACTCACCGGACTTCAATGATACCGTCACATCGCCTCGATAATCGAATGCCAGCTCCACTGCCTCTGCGAGCTCAGCGAAAGAAACCGGCTGAAATATGCGACCTTCGGGCGATCCTGTTACGCCGCCAGGACTATGGTTCTTGGTATCGGTCATCGGGGAACCGTAAGGGGTAAGGGGTAAATCGAACGACATGAAAAGCGTCGGGAAGCTCCTAGTAACGACCACTGACGTGCCACGTTATCTATCATCTCATCGCGAGGTCGGGAGCATCGTCAACTTAACGGTCCGGCCAAACCCGGACAGCGTGCCGAACGTATCTTCGACCGCAGACGGTTCATAGCCGCAATGCACCATGCAATCAGCACATTTCTCATTCCGCCCTGTTCCGTAATGGTCCCACTCCGTGCTGTCCATCAGTTCACGGAATGTCTTCGCGTAGCCCTCTTGGAGCAAATAGCAGGGCTTTTGCCACCCGAAGACGTTATAGGTCGGATTGCCCCAGGGCGTACATTCATACTCCCGCCGCCCCATCAAGAAATCCAAGAATAGCGGCGACTGATTGAACTGCCACCCCTTCTTCGGACTCCCCAAAATACGGGAAAACAATTCCCTCGTGCGCTCTCGCTTCAGAAAATGCTGTTGGTCCGGCGCCTTCTGATAACTGTACCCCGGCGAAATCATCATGCCTTCGACGCCGAGCTCCATCATCGCATCGAAAAACTTCCGCACGCGCTCCGGATTGGCATCATCGAAGAGGGTCGTATTGGTCGTAACCCGATGCCCCCGCTTCAGGGCCGCTTTGATCGCCTTCACCGCCACGTCATAGACTCCGTCCCGGCAGACCGCCAGATCATGTTCGTCTTTCAGTCCGTCCATGTGGACACTGAACGTGAGAAACTTCGAGGGCTGATACTCGTCGAGTTTCCTCTCCATCAAAATCGCATTGGTGCAGAGATAGATATACCGCTCCTGCTCCACCAGCCCACGGACAATCGCTGGCATCTCAGGATGGATCATCGGTTCGCCACCGGGAATGCTGACAATCGGGGCGCCGCATTCCACTGCCGCGGCCAAGCACTGTTCGACCGTGAGCCGCTTATCCAATACATGATCCGGGTATTGAATCTTTCCGCAGCCGGCACAAGCCAAATTGCAGCGGAAGAGGGGTTCCAACATCAGCACGAGCGGATACCGCTTCACCCCGCTCAGCTTCTGGGTGAGCACGTACTTCGTAACAGTAGCCATCTGGGAAAGTGGAACGGCCATTCCTCTCTCTCCTTCTTTTCAATCTGTATTGGTAACTCCGGCGGTCCGGCCACCGAACTAGCAGGTTGTAATCGCTGAGGATTCTAGCACCCAGTCTCACCGCCCGTCAATTTTCTCCACCCATTTAGCCCCGCCATATTGCTTTCGGAAGGCTCATTCACCATAATATTATTTTAGTGAAGGGGTGCCCACAGGGCTAGACGGCACGAGACTCACCGGGAGCTTTGAGTAAACCCTGCGACTCACATACACATGGTGTCGCACGAACTCTGTTTGGAGGCGCCGAGCGGGGTCGAACCGCTGCATCGCAGTTTTGCAGACTGCTCCCTTAACCACTTGGGTACGGCGCCCCGCGCGCATTATAGCGGGCCTTGTTCTGATATCTCAACTTGCACGTTGAAGGGGATGACGAAGAGACGGGGGCAAGTGCGTGATTATCGGTTAGGCAGCACCGGAATTTCTTTTCCGAGCGTCGCAGGCTGATCCGACTGCGGGACCATCGATTCCCACCCTTCATTCGAAGGGACCGCGACCTCCCCGTTCCCTTCAGCTTCTTTTTCCTTGGCCATCAGCTCGACCTCGTAAATCAGCGTATCCATCAATTCTTCGATCGGCACCTTTCGGACGAGCTTGCCCTTCTTGAACAGGATACCTTTGCCTTCACCGCCGGCGATCCCGATATCCGCTTCCTTACCTTCGCCGATACCGTTCACGACACAGCCGAGAACCGACACATTGAGCGGGGTCGTGATATGGCCTAGCTTCTTTTCCAGTTCATTGGCCAACTTCACCACGTCGATCTCCACGCGGCCGCAGGTGGGACAGGCGATGACATTGATCCCTCGATGGCGAAGCTCAAGCGACTTCAAGATCTCGAACCCCACCTTCACTTCTTCGACCGGATCAGCAGCGAGTGACACACGCAAGGTATCGCCGATTCCCTGCGAGAGCAAATACCCCAGGCCTATGGCGGATTTGACGGCCCCGGTCATCGCCGTTCCTGCCTCTGTAATACCGATGTGCACCGGATAGTCGGACTGGTGCGCAAACAACCAATAGGCATCAATCGCGTGGTGTACATCCGACGCCTTCAGCGACACCTTCATGTTCGTGAATCCCACGTCTTCTAAGGCGTGGACGGCGTTGAGCGCCGACTCGGCCAAGGCTTCCGGTGACGGCCAGCCGTATTTATCCAGCAACGGCCGCTCGAGCGACCCGCCGTTCACGCCGATGCGCAAGGGAATGCCTCGCTCGTTGACCGCCTTGATGACTTCTTCGACTTTCCACCAGGCCCCGATGTTGCCCGGGTTGATCCGGACACAGTCCACGATTTCAGCCGCTTTCAATGCCAGACGATGGTCGAAATGAATATCCGCGATCAGCGGCACGATCATCGCCGCTTTGATCTTGGGCAGCGCCGCCGCCGCTTCGTCGTTCGGCACAGCCACGCGGATCACTTCGCACCCTGCGGTCTCCAGCTGGCGAATTTGCTCGATCGTCGCAGCGACATCGCGCGTGTCAGTCGAACACATCGACTGCACGGACACGGGCGCGTCTCCGCCGATCTTGAGCTTGCCGACCGTAATCTGTCTGGTTTTTCGTCTGGTGATGTGCATTCGATCTAGATCCGCCTGACGCCTAACGTTTCACGCCTCACGTCTTCACTCAGCTCCCCTGTTCATCTCCGTGCGGCAGCCGATCGGCCGATGAAGCAAACGTAAACTTCTCGCGTGAGAAAGCCGGCGTCTTGCCGATTAATTCCTTCACGCTCTGATAGATGCCTTCCGCCGTCAACCCGTACCGTTCGCGCAGGAAGTCCTGAGGTCCTTGCTCAATGTACCAATCCGGCAACCCAAGGACCTTCGTCGTCACATCCGTCACGCCGCCATCGGACAGGGCTTCGAGCACGGCTGAGCCGAAACCACCCATCTTGCAGCCTTCTTCAACCGTCACCACGTATCGAACGCGCCTCGCCACCTCGACGATCAAGTCCTGATCCAGCGGTTTCACGAAACGCGCATTCACCACCGCCGTGGAAATCCCTTCTGCCTCAAGCCGGTTCGCCGCCGTCACCGCATGCGAGACCGGCACACCGATGGCCACGATCGCCACCTCCGTGCCATCGCGCAACAACTCGCCCTTCCCGATCGGCAACGCCTTCGGCTCCTGATCCATCGTAACGCCCAGGCTCAGCCCGCGCGGATACCGCACCGAGGCAGGCCCATCATGCTGGACACAGGTTTTCAGCATATGCTGCAACTCATTTTCATCCTTGGGCGCCATGACGACCATGTTCGGCATGTGGCGCAGGAACGCATAATCGAATGCCCCATGGTGCGTCGTCCCGTCTTCCGCCACCAACCCGCCGCGATCGATGCAGAAAGTCACCGGAAGGTTTTGCGTCGCAACGTCGTGCACCACCTGGTCATACGCACGCTGCAAAAAGGTGGAATACAGCGCCACCACCGGACGGAGGCCCTGCGTCGCAAGACCCGCCGCAAACGTCACTGCATGTTGTTCGGCAATCCCCACGTCATAGAGCCGGTCCGGGAACTCTTTCTCGAAAATATTGAGGCCGGTCCCTTCGCACATCGCAGCCGTAATCGCGACGATCCGCTTGTCCGCTCGGGCCAACTTGACCAATGACTCGATAGCGATCTGCGTATAGGACGGCCGCGCTGCTTTCTTTGCCGGCGCCCCTGTTTCCCGAACAAAGGGCGGACAGGCATGGAACCACACGGGATTCTCCACCGCGGGCTTATAGCCCAACCCTTTTTTCGTAATGACATGGAGCAGCACCGGCCCCTTCATCTTCAGCACATTTTCCAAGGTGGGCAGCAGATGCTCGAAGTTATGTCCGTCAATCGGTCCCGCATACCTGAACCCAAGCTCTTCAAAGAGCAGCCCTGGAAGGATCGCTCCCTTGGCCAGCTCTTCAGCCCGGCGGGCCCACTTCTGCATGTCCTGCCCAATATGGGGAATCTTCCCCAACAGTTGCCCTGTTTCCTCTCGCATCTTGGCGTAAAACTCTCCGGTGAAAGTCCGGTTCAAATAGGAGGAAATGGCTCCGACGTTCTTCGAGATGGACATTTGATTGTCGTTCAGAATGACCAGGAAGTCTTTCCCCAGGCCCCCGGCATGGTGCAGGCCTTCCAGCGTCATCCCGGCCGTCATGGCGCCATCCCCGACAACACAGACCACTTTATGTTTCTGCGCCAATTGCTCACGGGCGGCGACCAGCCCAAAGGCTGCGGAGACGCCGGTGCCCGCATGGCCCGCATTGAACGTATCGTAGACGCTCTCCTCACGTTTGGTGAAGCCGCTCATTCCCCCGTACTGTCGGAGCGTGTGAAACTGTTCCCGACGCCCGGTGAGTAGTTTATGTGCATAGGCTTGATTGCTCGTGTCCCATACGATCTTATCCTTGGGGGTATTGAGCAGGTAGTGCAATGCCACCGTGAGTTCAATCACTCCGAGGTTTGAGGCCAGGTGCCCCCCGACATTAGAGACCACGCCGATAATCTGCTCACGCAGCTCCTGGCACAGGGCAGGAAACTGTGTCGGTGAGAGATGTTTCAGATCAGCTGGGCTTTGAATGGTCTTCAAAATCGACATAGCAGATGCTCCTTTGCCTGAATGCAATGCATTTGGTCTGTACCAACCAATTGGGCTCAGATAAGCATTGGCGAAAGTAGTGTGGCAGTTTAAATGCCAGCGGTGAGGAGTTTCACATGGAAATCCCATGTTGTCAAGCGGTTAGCCGGCTTTCATCACCGAACATCCCGCATCACTCATGCCTCAAATCGATAGGTCAACAATGTCGAGAGCGTGAAGTCTGCTGCGCTCCCGGTAATGAAGTCGAGATTTTCGATCCCGTAGCCTTGCCACAAGAGGTGTTGCGTGAGACGGTAGCTGAACCCCACCGCCGATTCCGTCACGCCCTTGTCCAGCACTCGAGTGCCAATACCATGAAAGGGTGTGGAGTAATAATCAAACTGCGTCGTGAAGGACAGATTCTCCGACCACAGATATTCCACGGCGACAAGCCCGGATATCGTCGGCTGGAGAGGCATCCCTGCGATGCGTCCGGTCGGAACCACTCCATTGAGGTTGCCATAGACCATCCAGCGACCGCCGAATCCTTTTTCAGCCGCCAGGCCGAATCCGACATCCGGGCTGCCGCTCCCGAAAAATTGCCCTTCGTCCCCCGTGGGAAGTTTGAGCGCCGTACGGACCGACAGTGCCGGCATCGATGCAGTCTCTGGCAGCAGTTGGTACTTGCTCATCACCGTGCTGTCGCCCAATCCGACGGCTCCCTCCCGCCCGCTCGCGACGGTCCGTCCTCCGCGTGAGATGTCGAATGCATAGCCTGACTTGCCAAGTGCGTTTCGAGCCGGCGACAAGCCGGTTGTTGCCCGTTCAACTACCCTGATAGGTCCATCCATGAACCCGCGGTAGCGGTAGAGCACGGGCACTTCCACGGAGAGTTCCCATCGCTCCGTCGCCCCGTACCGGAGAAACACACCGGACCGGAGGGTTTCAAACTTCATCGTCACACTGGCCTGAGGACCTTGATCGCGAAAAATACTGGCGGTTTCTGCGAGTTCCACTCGCACATCCAGCACGCCCTTCTTTAGCACGGCGGCACGATCTCCCGGCATGCTTAAGACCAGTT
>JANYBU010000111.1 GCA_025360665.1 Nitrospira sp. | reverse complement strand
CCGAGGATTACCATCCGGGTCAGCGCCTGAACGAGCCGCAATCGTCACCTCGCGGATAATTCTGGTGAAGATCTTCCCGCGTTTGACATCCATGGCCCCTTTGTGCCTTTTAACCGTCGCCCAATGGCTATGTCCACCCATGCTCACTCCCTACAGCCGGACTCAGGGGGACCGACCGCGCAAGAATGTGATATCAATCAATAAGAGCTTGTACTCGTAGCACAGGGTTCGGAAAGGTGTCAATTATGCGGGAGGGTGGCCAGCGATCGAACCACTGGCCGAGCTTCGTGGCCTCTCTAACTGAAAGGCCCATCCAGAGAACTGGATGGGCCTTTGCTGGCGCACTCGCACGAGCCCAATCCTTACATGAACTTCATGAACTTATCTTTCGCGTCATCCATCACTTGAGCCGTAATGGTCGCCATCCCGCGCTCCTTCGCCACCCGCTCAACCTCTTTGCGGGCCATTGGACGGATGAAGTCTGGAATATTCTCAAGCCGCTTCTCAGCCTCAGGCGTCCAGGTCATCCCATTGCTCGATTCGCTCTTGGAATCGTCCATCACTTGCAGCGTGATCGTCTGGTACCCCTGCTTGCGAGCAAAAGCCTCCACACTGCTCTGCACCATCGGCTTCACAAATGAAGGGAGGCGGTCGAGTTTTTCCTTCGCATCAGCCGACCAGGAAAACTCTGTGATCACCGCTCCAGTATTGCCGGGCTTACCGCCCGAGGTGAGTCCCATTTCAGCCACCATCGCGGAGAAGGGACAGCCGCCGCCGGACTTCTCTCCAGGCTTGGCTGCCGGTGCAGTCGTAGCTGCTGCTACCGCAGGCTGACCACCTTGAATCTTCTCGTTCAAATACGCCGCCATCTGACCAGACCCTGCTGTTGCTTCGTCTTTCAGCGTACCCCGCGTCATCTCAAAAGGCTCGGCCTCAACAGTACGCCCACCCAGCTTCACCCCGAGAGAACTGACCATCTGGGTTTCGCCTGGATTCGTCACCATCGAGAACTTGGCATTGCAAGAGGGACAGCCGAAGGACACGCCGAGCGTACCCTCCCCAGGCTTCTCCACCTTCTCAAAGTTCATGTAGGTTTCACAGTTGAGGCACACAAATTTCATGGCATCTCCTCTTTGGTACGTGACATCACAGCTTATCGGCGAGCACCTTCTTGTAATCGATGAGCGTCCTGATGCGCCCGGCAATTTCCTGGTACCGTTGAATCGTCGGATAGGTTTCGTCGAGCAACGGCTCCCCCTTGTCGAAGGTGCGAGCAAGCTTCCGGTCGAATGGAATCCGTCCGAGCAACGGTAAATCCAGCATCTCACACATCGCCTCGGTGTTGCCTTCGAACAACTCGTTCACTTCACCACAAGAAGGACAGCGATACTCGCTCATATTCTCGACCATGCCCATGACCTTGATACCTATGTCGCGGGCATAGGTGACCGACTTCTGCACCACATCCGATGCCACCTCTGATGGCGTCGTGACGACAATCGCTCCTGCCAGGTCAGGGATAAACCCGGCAATGACCGGCGGCTTGTCCGCTGCGGCACCCGGAGGGAGATCGACCAACAGATAATCGAGCTCACCCCAGACGACATCGGCCAAGAACTCTCGAATGACATTCATTTCCATCAGCCCCAACCACACCGGGCTGACATCCATCGGCCCTTTCCAACGAACCGGCGATGCATCATCCAAGAAGAAGTCCATCGACGCGACTTTCACCCCGAGCGGCCCGACCGGGGGAATCGCTCCCGCAGGCCCCATGGTCAACGACTGGCCGTGTAACCCCAACATGCGAGGCACACAGGGTCCGTTCAGATCCACGTCTAACAGTCCAACTTTCGCTCCCTGCCGAGCAAAGGCCAACGCCAAGTTGACCGTGGTCATGCTCTTGCCCACGCCGCCTTTTCCGCTCATGACCACCAGCTTGTGCTTGATGCCAGCCATGCGAGCATGGACCTGTTTGGTATTTTCCGAGATTTGTGCGAGGACCTTGGCGTCGTCTGAATACTTCAATTTGCCAAGAATGGCCTTCAGATCTTTTTCAACCGCCATGCGGGAACCCCTTGCTAACTGGGCGAATACACAAAGGATGACCGTAACACAGGGATTTCAGGGGAGTCAAACTCCGCACTTCCAGTCCACCAGATGGAGCACCTTCCGCTGCCTAACGAATAAACTCAGCCGCGACTCCTCTGGAGCCGTTGCAATGCGATTTGTTCACTGAATCGGCGGTACCAGGCCGCCGCTTCATCTTCGAATCGCTGGAACATCGTATTAGGACCCGGTCGCAGCCTCTGAAAGTTGTCGATTGCCCGCTGGATCAAGTTAACGGCTTCTTCCTCCAGATTGAGCTCCAAAGGGTTGCCAGACATGCGGTGCTTAAGTTCGTTTCTTGGATTGTTCATCAGGTCAGTAAAAACCTTTGTATCGCCGGAGTGACCAAACACGGTCTGATAGAAGTCGCACCGATCCTTCACCTCTTCCTCAAGGGCGTTAAGGCCGCCACCATCCTTCACGAGCTTCCCAAGTATCTCCTCCGCGGCGCCTGCCAGCGTAATAGCTGGTAGTGGCTCTTGCGCGCAAAACAACTCGATCGCCTTTGCGAGTTGTTTCTCGGCAACCTCGAACTTAGTCAGTCTCACAAGACCCATACTTCAATTCGCATAACGTGCCGGTAACGCGCGGGCCGCTCGCGGCCCGTCGCCGTTGACCGGATGGTTAAACCGCATCTTGTTCTCGTGATTCATAGGCTACTTCCGACGCTCGCCCAAGACCTCCGTTGAGGCGACATGCTTGCCGACAGCTTCAACCACACGCTCGAGAACTTCTTCGGCCCTCGATAACCTGTGCGTCAACTCCGATGTCTCGGCATCGAACGAGTAACTGGTTCTCTCTTGTATCTCGAATTGTGAGTTGTCGTAGGACGTAGAGATTGAAAGCGTTTGGGTGGAGGCGCCGCCCTTCATCTCGATTGTCGCCATGTGTCCGTGACTAGCACTACTTATCGTTAAACCTTTCACGTCAGAGACTTCTCCTCGGAGGGCTTCGAGTGCATTAATAACCGGACGCATGATTCCGATTCGGCTTGCAATGGTTGCGTCACTCTTGTCGTAGAACTCGTGCAGACGCCTCTTTTCGGACGCGACTACATCGTCAAGTGCCGCGCGAATATGCTTGCGAACCGAATCGAGAGACATTGGATGGCACTCCTTTTCGCGGCCTAGCGATTCTCATGAGCGCCGCGCACGTCAGCGGCAGGTTTAGGAAGATTGACGTTCACGCACACGCCACACGCGATTGTTACTCCAATTCCATATCGGATACACGCCCTTTCGACCAAGCAGCCAAGCCCTGCGAAACGTATGCCGCCAGGAGCGCAGAAAGGGCTTGATCGTCGGCAGAATCACATTGTCGGGCGTGATGATTCGGCCGGCCGTGTAACAAAGAAGTTCTACAGGGAGGGCAGTTCTATACTTCCGCCGCAGCTTCTTCGCCACAATTCGAGCAGATGGGTCGGAAGTGCGAATGTAGCCGTCGTCTGCCTTGGCGAAGGCCCGCGCAAGATTTGGGTCGCACAACTCCACAAGCTCAAAAGCCACAGCTCCTTCCGAGGCGTGGACGCATACGAGATCAGGCTCGGGAGGAACTCTCTTCTCGACACTTTCTGGAGCAACAGGGAGGTTCGCCTCCTTGAGAAAGCGAAAGAAAACGGCAATCTCGCCGATCCCTTTCTTATGCTCCGTGCGCATATTTCTTGGGCGGTTTAACAATGTTCAAGCGGATCCGCATAAGAGCTGGATCTGCCAATTTCTATACGCATAACACGCCATCGGTCCTCCCGAAACATACGCGACAAACTTTACCATTTCTGTCAGTTGCAGTTCTTCTGGTAGTTGGCCCAACAGGATGCTCAAAAAGTTCGTCCAGCAAGGCCGCAGCGAGTGAAGGCCCGGAGACGTACCCTCTGGGGTACGTTGAGGGCCTGAACGATGCGAGAACGATGCTGGCGGACTTTTTCAGCATCCTATTAGATTGAATCCTGAAAGGTCGGCTTAGCCCCGATCGCCTGTGCCAGGACTCCACGGCGCTTGAGTTCCTCAAGAATTCGACGAGTGGCCGCATCAAAGTCTGCCGGGCCCGACAACACGATATCCGTATTGGGTGGGACTTCTTCGGGCGTCTTGCTCATGTGAATGGCGATGACTGGAACCGGATGGACAAGCGTCCGAATAGCCTGTGCCGCTTCGACATAGGCCATGCCGAAGGGATTGGTCGTCGAGACCACGATCAACCCGGTATCGACAAGCAACCTCGCCACTTCGCCATAACGGCGAGCCATCTCGGTCGCCTGCCCTCGTTCTCCTTCCGAGAGGTCTGCATCAAGCCCGCGGCGGAGATTCCCTCCGTCGAGCAAGTACGCATGCCGGCCGTCTGCCACAAGCCTGGCCTCAATGGTCCTGGCAAGGAAGGACTTCCCCGTATGTCGCCCCCCGGTCACCAACACAATGGCGGCTCGGTGACCATACTGCTGCGCGCGATCCTCGACGCCAACCTCACCCTTCACCCAAGCAAAATCGCGCTGCCGAGCTTCTTCGCGGAGAAACTCCTGATCGTCATGAACCAGTTCTGTCACGATACCGCCACCGGCAATGTCATACTCATCCACGAGGACAAACCGGCCCGTCGCCTCAAACGAGGCCGAGAGATCGAATGCGACTGTCGCTTTGGCCCGAATCGTCAATTCAGCAACCTGATTCCTATTCACCACGCTGCTGCCTTGCTGCTGGGCCAAATCCATCGTGTCGATGATCCGGTGAATGGTGGCCACTTCGCAATCCACTTCCTTCGTCGCCACTCTGAGCTGGTATCGCCGCCCCCGTTCCAACGGCTTCCGGCCCAGCCAGAATACATTCGCTCGAAAGGCCGTCGACACCAGTGGGAGTTGCTCCTGATGCGAAGCGACCTCTCCTCGTTCGACAAAGATCTGTTCATCGAGTGTGACACCGACTGACTGGCCTGCATGGCCTTCTACTGGCGGGGGATCACTATTGAACGCTTCAATAGATTTGACCGTCGCCCGCTTGTTCGATGGCGAGAAAACCAGGGAATCACCGACTTTCAATTGCCCTGCCGTGACGCGTCCGGCAATGATGCGGCGGGCGTCGAACTTGTACACATCCTGCACCGGCAGGCGAAGCGGCTGTTCGGATCGTCCTGGTTCCTTTCGAAAAGCACTGAGCGCATCCAGCACGGTCGGGCCGCTGTACCATGACATCTGCTCGCTCCGGTTGGCGATATTATCTCCGAGCTTGGCACTGACCGGAATGATTTGCTGTGGAACCGCCTTGAACTGCCCCAGGAACTCCCGATATTCCTTTTCGATCCCAGCGAACACATCCTGCCGATAGCCGACCAGATCCATCTTGTTCACGACGACGGCAAACTGGCGCACGCCCAGGAGCGACAAGAGATAGCCATGTTTCTTGGACTGCTCCTTCACGCCCTCCAAGGCATCGATCAATAGCAACGCTCCCTCGGCCCGGGCCGCCCCGGAGATCATGTTCTTGAGAAACTCCTTGTGCCCCGGCGCATCGATGATGATGTAGTGCCGACCCTTCCAGCCGAAGAACGTCCGAGCCGTATCGATAGTGATACCTTGTTCTTGTTCTTCTAGAAATGCATCGAATAGGAACGCGTACTCGAATTCCTTCCCCTGTTGCCGGCAGATGGCTTGGACCTTTTCGAGCTTGCCATCCGGCAACGATCCCGTGTCGGCATAGAGACGCCCCAGCAAGGTGGACTTCCCGTGGTCCACATGCCCGACGATGACGATGTTCAGATTGTCAGATGGTTTCTGGGTTTGATTGTCCATGGTGGTGTTGCCTTATTGAGGATGATCAAAAAGACCACCCAACGAGGCCCGAGGCGAATCGAAACCGGAGGCGTCGCATTCCCACCCACCCAACCACGAGCTGTCGGAACAGCTTTTTTCCCGAGTGGGGTGCGTTGAGGATTTCGACGAGCCGAGAACAAAGTTGGGGGTCTTTTTCATCGTCCTCGCTACATGTACCCGTCTTTTCGGAGCAGCTCCATCCCGCGCCCTTCATCCTGCGCACGACCCGATCGCTCCGCTACCGTGGTGTGCCGCAACTCGTCAATAATGTCGTCCACGGACTTCGCCGTCGATTTGATCGGCGTCGTGCAGGGCGCGCAACCGAGACTGCGATAGCGAGTCCCCTCCCCCTTGTCGAGATAGAGATCGATGAAGGGAATGTTCTCGGACTTGATGTATTCCCAAATATTGATCTCCGTCCAATCCAACAGGGGGTGGATCCGGATGTGCGTTCCAGGAGGAAAGGTCGTCTTGAATTGATCCCAGAGCTCCGGCGGTTGATCGCGGAAATCCCAATCGCCATGTTTGTCACGCGGCGAGAAGTAGCGCTCCTTGGCTCTCGTCCCTTCCTCGTCTGCCCGCACCCCGAGAATGATGCCCGTATAGCCCTTTTGTTCGATCAGTTGCTTGAGCCCATTGGTTTTCAAGGCTGTGCAACAGTTGACGCGCCCCAGCGTATGATTCATCCCAGCCGCGAGCGCTTCCTTGTTCTGCCCCACGACCAATTTGAGGCCCCACTCACGGGCCACTCGATCTCGATATTCGATCATGGCGGGGATTTTGTAGCTCGTGTCGACGTGCAGCAGGGGGAACGGGACATGGCCGAAAAATGCCTTTCTGGCCAACCACAAGAGGACGGTCGAATCCTTGCCCATCGACCACAACATGGCCAGGTTGTCAAAATG
>JANYBU010000072.1 GCA_025360665.1 Nitrospira sp. | reverse complement strand
CAAGATCCGCGTCATGCAGCGGCGCAGCTACGGCCTACGTGACGAGGAGTACCTGCGCCTCAAAGTCCTCACCTGCATGCTCGACCCGATATGAAATCAGGCCGAAATCACCCACTCGGGAAGGAGAAGACCCAGTTTATTATACGAACATAGTGATATGAACTAATTTGCATGTGTAATCAAAATTCCTTGCTAGATTTACACCGAATATGAACGATAACCACTACCAGCCCTCTCGCATGAGAATCTGTAAGCGCTATGAGATTAGGGCCATTCGGCCCTTTCGGTTCGAGGTATATTGAAAAATTCACAGAGGGGTTTATACTGCTCCCGCAATTTGGCCCGGAACACGATTATGAGTTTTCCATTTATTTAGATACCTACCGGCAATGCTCGCATCCAGTGGAAAGATTGGGAATTTAACTCGGAAGGAGACATCTTCCATGAAGAAATTTATGGTCGTGAGTTGTCTTGTGCTCGCGAGCGGCCTCTGTTGGGTTAACGCCAGTCATGCCGTTGAGTTTGCCGTGGTCGGTGCCCGGGCGGTGGGGATGGGCGGAGCGGGTGTGGCGGTGACGTCAGATGCCTATGCGACCTATTGGAACCCGGCTGGGCTGGCGATGAGCAAGACGATCGACATTCGTGTGGGGTTTAGCATCCAAGGCATCGATCGGTTAGGAGTGCAGGACACGTTGGATCAAATTAAAAGCATCGATAAGAGCAATGTGGCAAACCAAGGTCAGCTTCAAGCGTTGGTTGATAAGATCAATCGCCCAGGGGCCTCGGTTTCTGCTATCGGGGCCGGTGGTGCGTATATGAAAGGGTATTTTGGTGATCATGCGTTTGGCTTCAGTCTGGCCGATGTGGCAACGGCGGGCATGTTTACGCCTACACGTTTAACAGTGAACACCAATGGTAATACACGGTTAACCGTGGATGGGCAGCTTGCACTACAAGGGCTGGAAGCCCGCCAGGCGACTTTCTCCTATGCCTATGCGTTCTTGGATCGGACCTTGGCGATCGGCGTGACCGGAAAACTTATTCAGGGTGCCGCCTACAACGATACTGCTACGGTGACGGGCGGCGATGTGACGGTGTCGGACAATCTCGGGAAAGCCAAGACCTCGAACGCGTTCGGCATCGATGTGGGTGCAGTCTATCGGCCCTCGTCCTGGCTGCGTGTGGGGATTGTAGCCAAGGACATCAACCAGCCGACCTTCGATACCCCAGCTGGCGGCGAGTTTAAACTGACGCCACAGGTTCGAGGCGGGGTGGCGGTAAATCCATGGGAGACATTGACGGTGACGATGGACGCCGATGTCACGTCGAACAAGACATTGGTGCCCGACATCAAGAGCCGGGTCATCAGCCTCGGAGCGGAGCAGACGATCTTCTCTGAGTTACTCTCGCTCCGCATCGGAGCCTTCAAGAACACGGCTGATGCGAATTCCTACATTACGCCGACGGCGGGGTTCGGTATTCGCCTATTTGCCCTGCGGGTGGATATTGGCGGCGGGTATGACTTCCGTGAGCGTGGCGTCTTGGCATCCGGCACCGTGGCCCTCACCTTCTAGTTTTGATCACAATGATACGCGCTGAGGAGATAAAGGCATGAGAAAGATGTTGGCAGGATTGGTCGGGGTAGGGCTCTTGGTCCTCACTGGCTGTAGTGGCTTACAGGAAATGTGGGAAGGACCGTCGGCGGCCACGTTCAAACCGAAAACAATCGCGGTGCTGCCATCCATGGTAGGAGGGTACGAAGGCGCGCGGGAGGCTTCGCAGCAAGTCTTGGTCAGCGCCTTGGGCAAGACCAGGCGCTATGAGACGGTGGTCAATTCCGATCAAGTAAATGGCGCCTTTGCGGCCAAAGAGGCCAGCGATCTTCTGGCGGCCTATTACTCAAAGCTCGATACGACCGGGCAATCCGATCCAGGCATGGCCATCAAGCTGGGACAACTGGTACAGGCCGATGCGTTGCTCATCCCCAAAGTGAATAATTGGGAATATGGGCGGGCCGAAGGGGATAGCTTTGGCAAGGTGGGATTGGGTTTACGGTTAGTGGATGCCAACAATGGGGCCCTAGTCTGGAAGGCGCGACACGATAAGGTGAAAAGCTACATGGTGTTTAAGCCTGCGCTCAAAGATATTGCGGAGGATCTGGCTGAGACGATGGTGAAACAAATGCCGAAGTAGACCGGCTGTTTTGAAAAAGCAGCCGTCAGGACTGAGGGCGAGAGGTGTGATCCTGTGCACGTCTCTCGCTCTCAGCTTTTTTCTGCACCGGATCATCCTCCACTCTCTTTTTTGCCGAACTCTGAGACCGGCAACCCCTCCAATTCCATAATCCGCAGCGCGTTGGTCGTGGGGCAGGGACCGGGTCTTAACGTGTAGTCGAATAGCAGCGAGCCGGCTTCCACCGTTTCCTGAAAGTGGGCGTTCCGCAATCCAGGCACCGTTTTGTCGAGATCGGTCAATTCCAGATCGTGGGTGGTCACTAAGCCGAAGCCATTGCTTTGCGATAGCGCGGAAATGTAGGAACGGCTCCCGATCAACCGTTCACGATTGTTGGTCCCTTTGAAGATTTCGTCGATCAGGAAGAGGACTGGTGGCTGGGCTTGGTCCGTCGTCGCGTCGAGCAGGCTTTTCAAGCGCTTCACTTCGGCATAGAAAAAAGACAGGCCCGCTTCGAGTGAGTCATCCACGCGGATACAGGTGGAGAGGCGCACCCAGGTCCACTCGAAAAGACCGGCACAGACCGGGGCGCCTGCCTGGGCGAGGCAGAGATTAATGCCCAGGGTCCGCAAGAAGGTGCTTTTCCCCGACATGTTGGACCCGGTTACCAAAAGCACGGTTCCCAGTGTTTCGAGAGCAAGATCGTTCGGGACTCGGTGCGTTTCCGGAATCAGCGGATGGGCGAGGTCTTTGGCCGAAAGCCTGGCTCGCGCTTCGTTACGCTGGGGATCGGCGGTGAGTGGGTCCGGCCAGCGATACGTAGGATGGAGCGCGGCAAACGTGGCGAGCGCCGAGGCGGCCTCGACCTCGGCCAGCCGATCCATCCAGGTCGGCAAGTGAGTAGCCACCTGAGCTTGAATCCGTTGGAGCCGATAGGTAAACCACAAGTCCCAGGGGCAGAACGTGTTGGCGATCAGATGGATGACCGGATGGGCTTTGACGCTGATCGCATGCAGCGTGCGGGCCGCTTGCCGGACGAGCTGAGGCGGATTCACGCCTGGTGCGAGCAGCGGCGCCCATAGGTCGGCGAGCGCCGAGTGGCCATGCCGGGCGTGCCGTTCGACAAACCCAAGCACGGCTCCCAGTTTCTCCAGCTCGAAGTGCACGCCCACCGCATGTTCCAATAACTCTTCGCCCTGATCGGTCCAGAAATAGAGCAAGGCATAGGCCGCAAAAGACCACATCCAATAATTTGGAAGCCAGTCGAGCAGCGCACCCAACCCGAGCCCGATGGTGATGGCGGCAAGGAGAGTTTGAATCGCTAAAACGGTTGTGAGATGGGGGAATCCGACTGCATGACTCAGGACGGCTTCCAGTCGTCGGCCGTTGATCTCCTGTTCCCCAATCAGCTGAGCTTCGAGCCCCAGCCGATCGCGAAACAGCGATCTCGGGATGAGTTCCTGTATGAGGCGACGGCGTAGAAGCCACTGGTCCGGTCCCGGAGGCTGCTCAAGAAGCCACGACACCAGTCGCGCCTGTCCGTGCGAGGAGACGGTGGTGTCGAGCAGATGGAGGAGCGAGTGGGGGCCGACCAGGTCCAAATCCTTGGCATAGGGATGGTGCTCGGGAGCGCTCGACAGACGAGTGGGAATGTGATGCCAATCCAGCCGGAGCCGTGCCAGGTGCACGACCTTGATCTGCCTCCAAAGACGAAGCCGGTGCAAGCGACTTTCGAGCCTGTTATGATAGCCGGCCACAATCAGAAACAGGGCGACGAAGGCGGTGACCGCCCCATTGCCGACTTGATACCACCCCATTTTGTAGAGGGCTACCGTGCAGATCGCTCCGACAATGAAGAGGATGAGACGCCAGCGGGTGAGTGCGGAACTAGAGGCAGTGGCCAGGGCGATTACGCGGTCAAGTTTCGCCACCAGGCGTGTCAGCGAATGGGCTTTCGTTACCGGCGTCACGGGCTGCTTCTGGAGCATAGCGCCGACCTTACTGGATGGGGAAGAGTGCGTCAACTCTAGCAGGATGCTGAAAAAGTCCGCCAGCTTTGTTCTCGCATCGCTCAGAAGCTCAACGTACCGAAGCGTACGCCTTCGCCTCTTCGCTCGCTGCGGCCGCGCTGACGGCCATTTTGAGCATCCTGTGTGGTACACCCTCGGTATTCCAAGCGTGCTGAAAAATGAAACTTCGGCGTGCCTAGAGAGTTTTCCGCAGGCTCCTAGACCATTATGAAGTCAGAGGGATGGATCGATGTCCAGATTCGGACCGCCGTTGATGCGGCAGAGTTGCTCGGCATGCTGGCTGATCCCGTGATTCAAGGCGGGTGGGAGGAACAGGGGGTTGTCCATCTCTATTGGCCGAAACCACAGTGGAGCCTGGAGACACTCAGTCGCATGAGCACGATTTTGCAGAGACTCGATCCGGGTGCCTCGCCCGAGAGGGACATTCGTGTTGAGGAATTACCCGATCAGGATTGGAATCGGCAGTGGGCCCAGTCAGTCAGGCCGATTCGGATCGGTCGGCGGATTGTCATCAGGCCGAGTTGGGAGCCAATGGCGCTGCAGGCAGAGGACATTGAGATTGTGCTCGACCCAAAACAGGCGTTCGGAACCGGGCACCATGCGACGACGCAGCTGTTACTCGAATGGCTTGAAGACCTCATTCATGGAGGCGAGTTCGTGCTGGATGTGGGGGCCGGAAGCGGCATTCTGGCGATGGTCGCGCTACGGCTTGGGGCAGCCTCAGCCCTGGGAGTGGAATGCGATCCTGTTGCGGTGGATTGCGCGCGCGACTATGCCACAGAGAACGGGTTTGGAGACCATCTCGAATTCCGGTGCGGGACGCTGGAGGAAATTGCTCGACAAGGCGAGCTGCGGCCAGATCTGGTTCTCGCTAATCTCGACCGCCAGACGCTGTTGCTGTTGTGCGATGAACTGGCGCAGTACATGAGCCACGGCGCGCGGCTCTTGTTGTCCGGCATTCTGCTCGATCAAGAGCAAGAGATTGTCGAGGCGTTCTCCAAAGTTGGCGCCATGTTGTCTCAGCGGCGTGAACAAGACGGCTGGGTGGCGTTGGAATTGCTGGTGGTGGAATCCTGCGAAGGAGTGAGTCGATGACCGCGACGGGACGTCCTCTGTATCCTCACGTGCACCAGATTAATGTGTCGGACGGAGGTGTACCGAAACGTCCGGTGCTGGAGGCCGTCATTGCCAAAACCGGTGTCGCGGGCGACCGGCAACGGAATCTCAAATTCCACGGCGGGCCGGATCGGGCTCTTTGTCTGTTCTCGCAAGAGCTGATCGAGCAGCTGCAGGACGAGGGCCATTCGATCGAAGCCGGTTCCTCCGGAGAGAACCTGACGCTCGCCGGGCTTGAGTGGGAGAAACTGAAACCGGGGGACCAGCTTCAGATTGGCACAGACGTCCAGATCGAGATCATGAGTTATACGGTTCCCTGTGATCTGAATGCCCGGTGGTTCCGGGACGGAGACTACAGGCGCGTCTCTCAGAAAAAGAATCCAGGATGGAGTCGGCTCTATGCGAAAGTGCTTCGTGAGGGTGTGGTGAGACCGGGAGACGAAGTGGTTATTGAAAAGATTGACTAGCTTTCAGTCTCCGATTCCTGATGACTTGCTGATGGCTGAAGGCTGATAGCAGGGAGCCCATGAAACGTACGCTTGAGCCAGAACTCATGGATGATCCTGAGCAGGCGCTCGTGTATGCACGGGCAGATTTCGAAAAGGAGAATCAGGGATTTGTCGATCGTTTCCGCGAATACTTTCCGGAGTTCGCTGAGGGCCATATCCTCGACTTGGGCTGTGGCCCTGGCGACATTCCTGTCCGGTTCGCACAGGCGCTTCCCTCTTGTCGCATCACCGGCGTCGATGCGTCGGAACCGATGATTGGACTGGCTGGCGTGGCTGTGAAACAGGCCGGTCTGGCTGACCGGATTACCTTCCGCTGCGAGCGCTTTCAGGCTGTTTCGCTGGTCGAGCCAGGCGATGCCGCAGTCTCCAACAGTCTGCTGCATCATGTGCCCAATCCCTTGCAGTTTTGGTATCGGCTGCGGCAGCTGGTGAAGCCAGGCTCCCCCGTGCTCGTGATGGATCTGCTCAGACCGGACTCGCCCGAAGAGGCGCAGGCCATCGTAACTCGTTACGCGGGAAAGGAGCCGGAGATTTTGCGACGCGACTTTTATCATTCCCTGTTGGCGGCGTTCACCGAAGATGAAGTGGCGGCGCAGTTGGCGGAGCTGAATCTGAGCCGATTGATCATTGATGTTGTGGATGATCGGCATTGGGTTGTCAGTGGAATCATCCATTGAGAAGGATGGTGAAAACGATCCCCAGCTTCGTTCTCGGTCGTTTAAACACCTCGACGTACCAACCACGTACGCCTCGGCATTCAAACTCCCTGCGGCCTTGCTGGATGATCGTTTTGACCATCCTTCTCATGTTCAATGACAATGCAAGCGCTCAACTTGACCGGCTCAGGAGATCAAAGGCTTTGGAGCAGCCGTCCACCGCCGAAACCCCGATGGTCGAGATTCCAGCTGGTGAGTTCTCGATGGGATCGGATAGTGGACAAGCGTTAGAGGATGAACGTCCCATGCACCGGGTTTGGGTCGGTAGTTTCTCAATGGATCTCCACGAAGTGACGACGGCGCAGTACGCAGCATTCCTCGCTGCCACAAACCGTTTCGCGCCCTGGCAATGGAACACGGTCGATCTGTCGCAGCATAGCGCTCGGCCAGTGATTGGCGTGGACTGGTCGGACGCTGATGCCTATTGTCGGTGGAAGGAAAAGCGGCTTCCCACCGAAGCGGAATGGGAGAAGTCGGCCAGAGGAACGGATGGACGGTTGTATCCCTGGGGCAATCGGGTCCCAAACAAGGACCTGGCGAATTTCGCGTTAGGTGCGCGGTTCAGCTACAGCCAGGTCTTGATGCCCGTACAGTTCTATGAGCAAGGGAAGAGTCCATACGGGCTCTATCAAATGGCTGGAAATGTCTGGGAGTGGGTGCAGGATTGGTACGCCGGGAACTATTACGAAATCTCGCCGGAACGAAATCCGCAAGGACCCGAACAGGGACAATTCAAAGTACTACGCGGTGGATCATGGTCCGACCTGCCAAAATATCTCCTCACCTATGGGCGCTTCAAGCTGTCTCCAGAAACTCGTAATAGCTATACGGGCTTCCGCTGCGCCAAATCACAATAGGATGCTGAAAACGATCCCCAACTTCGTTCTCGAATCGAAATAATCCTCAACGTACCCCAGAGGGTACGCCTCCGGTTATTTCTCTCCTGCGGCCTCGTTGGATGACCGTTTTGAGCATCCTGCCTGGATTCCTTTAGCACAATGCCCCCCCACAACTCGGCTCATCAAAGCGGCGGCTCAAACTGTCTTCCAGCAAGGCCGCAGGGAGTTCGGCGACTGAGGCGTATGTTTCTCACCCGCCCACCCCGAGCTGCCAAGACAGCTCTTTCACCGGTGGGTACGTTGCAAGAAGACACACGACTGAGAACGAAGTTGGATTATCTATTTGAGCGTCCTGCCGAAGCTTTTGTGAGTTGGAATAGAGCGACCGCTCAAAATCGCTGTCCAACAAGGCCGCGGGCGAATCAAAACCGGAAGCGTACCCTCGTGGTACGTTGAGAATTTTGGAGAGCCGAGAACGCAGTTGGCAGCGATTTTCAGCGGTCGCTAGAAGAGGCTCTTGCTGACTTCGGCTGAGAGCGGACTTTCGTTGCCGGCACTGTCGTAGGCGGAAATAGCGAAGTAATAGGTCAGGCCCTTCGGAAGATTGGAAACGGTGTAGCTCGCGACTCTCCCTGCCACAAAGGGCGATCCAGGGAAACTGTATGTGCCGGAAGCCGTGCCGACGTAGACTTTATAGCCGGCCAGATCAGGCTCTACATTCGCCGTCCATGTGAGTATCACGTTCCCTGTCGATGGGCTGGGAGGAGGAGGTGTCGATGGAGGAGTTGAGGCCGGTGGGGGTGACGGAGGTGTGCTGACAACAGGAGTCGGGGGTTGCAGCAAGCTCGCGATCGCAGAGTTCTGGAGCAAGTTCAACGCCGATCGCGAACCGCTAGACGAGGGAGCCGAGCCGCTTCCTGCTGAGGCCACAGGGCGAACGTCTGCCGTACCGGCGAACGGAGAGGGAGCGGTCGGAGCGACCGCAGCAGAGCCAGTCGAGGTCGCCCCAGGAAGAGGCGCAGCCATCGACTTCGTGGCGGGCGCCGTTGCCGTGGGAATTGTGCCCTTGCTGGTATCGGCTGTCGCCTGCGTGACCTGCCCGGCTACGACGCCCGATGTCACGGCTGCACGGAGTGTCTGAGATGAGGTCGCAGGAGCGGTTGCCGAGGCCATGGCCGAATGCTTGGCCAATGTTCGATGATGCGCCAATGGCCTGGTTGGTAGAGACACCGACGTTGGGGGTGGTCCGATCGGGCTCGTGATGCGAGTTGGCTCAGCGCTGGGAGGTTGGAGCATCATCCCTTGAGTCGTGGCAGGCAGAGCAGCGGATTCAGCAGCTGACCGGTGAATCAAGCTATGACGGCGTGGCATCTCTTGTTCTGCAGCTGAAATGATCGTGGGCATCGCCGCAGATTGCAGGCCCGGGAATAGTACTGTCACAAGGAAGACAATCTGGAAGCGAAGTGTCGAGGTATCTTTCGTGGGCATCATTCCTGGCAGGCCATACAATACTCAGTCAGATGGAGACGGCTTTCGCCATATGTGTGTCCAGACGTCTGCCTCTAGCACCTCTGCATTGTGTCGTGGACATGCGTGTTGCGCCAGAAAAATATCAATTTATTCCGGGGGTGAGCCTATCGTCAGTCGTGAATCAATCAGTAAGCTGGGGAAAAACGAATGTGAACAAGCCGCAGCTGATCGGGATTATGAGAAGAGGAGGGCCAGAATGAGCAATCCGGTCAACGAGCAGAGCGCGGTGAAGTAGAGCGTACCAGTTCGATCACCCAGCCAGGCGGTCTTCCACCCTTCTGGATAGAGCGACTGATGTTCCACAACCAGACCCTCCTCATAAAATCCCAGTGCTTGCTCGAGCTGAACCAGGACCTGTTTGGCCTGCCGGTGACGGTACTGCTGTTGAAGGATCAGTGCACAGAACAAGCCGCACCAGATCAGGCTCGCGAGCCCGATGAACAGGGTGTCGAAGGATGTCAGCCGATCCTTCAGTGGACTCAAGAGGAGCGCAAAGAGCATCGCGATCAGACCCAGTGAACCGTAGGCAGTGAGCAGCATCATCTGTTCGCGTCGTCGGTAGACCTCCTCTTTGTAGAGGGGGTACAGAACCGTCAAGACATGTTGGACGCCTTCGGTAATCATGCTTTATCCCGCAGGATGCTCAAAAAGTCCGCTCTCTTTGTCCGTCGTTCGTGAAACAATTCCGGAATCTGTTGATCTGTTGAATGTTCGGGATTCATCAGATCGACAGATCGTCAGATATCTTCCACTTCACGCCTCACTGGGAGATGCCTCACGAGCCAATCTCTGATCGACGTCGTCATGGTCTGAAAATCTTCGCCTCGTGTAAACTGGTGATCGGCGCCTGGCAGGAGCTCCAGTCTCTTTGGACCTCCCAGCGCGTCACGCAATCGCCGGCTTTGATGGAGAGGGACACATTCATCCTGCTCACCTTGTACAATCAGTGTGGGCGCGGTAATCCGTTCAGCCGGCCCATAGGCAATCTGTCTGAGGCAGTCTTCGTAAAAGTCATACCGCAAACGGACCCGCTCCGGCCCTCCCATGATGTTCGGAATCGTGTCCGTAGCTTGCCACCGTGCTAACTCTTCGGGTCCGAATTTTAATCGAAGCTCTTCTGCAAAGTCCACCACTGGACATTTGAGGGCCAGACAGGCGAGGTCGAAGCGCTGGGCTGTCGTCAGGATGGCGACGAGCCCTCCGAAGCTGGAGCCGACGAGCCCGATTTGGTCATATCCCCTGGCGGTCACCAGATCCAGAGCGGCTTGGGTTTGATGCACGGCCAGGGTAGTCGTGATCTCTTCGAACGGTCCGTCACTGTCGCCTTGGCCGAAAAAATCGAACCGAAAGGTCGCCAGGCCCCGTTCATTGAGGAGACGGGTCAAGGTTCTGTTGGTCGTACTGTTCTTGCCGGAGAGAAATCCATGGCACAGCACGGCGAGACGCCTCGTTGGTCCGTCAGGCATGCTCAGGATCGCGGCAATGCTGTGACCGTGGCGATCATGAAACGTCAGGGCGTCTTCCATAGGATGGTCTTTCGATCAATCAGGATGCTGAAAACGGCCGCCAGCGGCGTTCTCACCTCGAAAGCATCCTCAACGTAGCCCAGAGGCTACGCCTCCGGTGCTTTCATCGGCTGCGGCCTTGCTGGACAGCCTTTTTGAGCATCCTGTACGCGGTTTTCCTGTTGTCAAAACGTAGGTCCATCGAACTACTGTACTGCCTAGTTTGGTTTTCAGCATCCTGCTAGGGGGAGAGGCGACTATTCCATGGGCCGAACCCCGAAGGCCCAGGCGAGCTTGGCAGTAAAGAGGGTTAGGCTGCCAAGGAGCAGGCCGACGGTGACCCAGGTCGCGATCTGGATGGAGAGCGAACTGAGAGGGAAGTTCCAGGTCATCGCCGCGAGTGCGCCGAAGCCCATCGTCCCCAAGCTCAATCCAGCCAGCTGAACGGTTCGTCCCCGGTTCATGATGGCTGCAAGTCGATCTCGATAGGGCCCCTGTTTTTTCCGGCTCGCGATTCGGCTGGTCGCCAGTATCTCAGGAATGCCATAGGACAAGGCCCCAAACACAGTCTGCAAGATAAACCCGATCAAGGCCATATGGGTATAGGCTGCGAGGTGCAATGACCCAAACGGCAGCACCGGCAGTTGCGGAAGGAAGTTGGCCCCGACGAGGACGCCCATGATCATCATGAGGACCAGAAAAAACGTCGCGATCAGGAGGTGATCGGAGGCGGCGTTCCCCGCCTGGCCGGAGCCTATCCATGTCCGCAACAGGTTATAGGCGTAGAGGCCGATGCTGAGGACGAGCAGTCCTCCGATCACGAGTTCAAGGCGGAGGGACGAGGTGATAAACCCACCGACCAAGATAGCGAAGCCGGCGGGAAGCAGTGCCATGACGAGCCGAGAGAGTCGCAGGCTGTAGAGCTCGGTATTCAAGATGATCGGCAAGAGGCGATGTGTGGCGCCAATCATTGCCATCGTGACGAAACCCAACAGAATCACATGCAGATGAAGAAGCCGCGCATGGGCATAGTATTCCGGCATGAATCGAAAGGCCATCGCGACGCCAATCGCCAATCCACCGAGTAAGGCGATGAGTGAGAATAGATACAGCCAGGAGGAACGGGCTGGTTGAGTCAGGCTTTGCCGCGCATATTGCCAGGCGACCGTGGTGATGGAAGCCACTGCTCCAATCACGACAATCCCAGCCACGCCGACGATCATCATGTTCCCGAGTCCGAATCCAACGAGTAACCCAACTGTGGCGGCGTTCAGGGCTACGAACAGCCCTAGATGGGAGTCCGAGGGGGTTCGATCTCCCTGGGAAGTGTGTGACAGAGAAGCGAACAGTCCGCCGATCATGAGTTGGAGGATGCCGCCGATGAGGGTGGCATGCACATGGACCAGTCTTAACCAAGAGGGCAGCGGCGTACCATGGACCAACCCAATCAGGATGGCCAATCCCACCAGCGAGGAAAGCAGGAGCCAGTTAAATCCTGTGATCAGAAAGGTCAGTGGGCGGGCTATGAAACGACCCATGGAGTCCCCTTCCTAACAGGATGCTGAAAGCCATGTCGGCACACGAGACCTCCGATGGCCTGCACGTATGGCGCAACAGGAGCACACTCCCGCAGGATGCTCAAACAGGCCATCCAGCAAGGCCGCAGCCGACGGAAGCACCGGAGGCGTAGCCTCTGGGCTACGTTGAGGATGCTTTCGAGGCGAGAACGCTGCTGGTGGGCTGTTTCAGCATCCTGCTAAGCCTGGAGAAAATAGAAATGATTCGTCGGTCCAGTTCCATGACCGATTGCCAGGCTATGGCGAATGGCCTCGGTGAGATAGGTCTTGGCTGTCTGGACGGCATCGTTCATGGATTTGCCTCGTGCGAGATGGGCCGCGATAGCCGAGGCGAACGTGCAGCCGGTGCCATGCGTGTGGGGGGTATCGATAAACTCCCCCTTGAACACATGGAAGAACCGGCCGTCATAGAGCAGATCGGTGGCTCGCTCTGCCAGCAAGTGACCGCCCTTGATCAACACATGCTTGCAGCCGAACCCGTGAATGACTTTGGCTGCGCGGCGAGCGTCGGCGAGCGTCTTGATCTCAATTCCGGACAGTTGCTGGGCCTCATGGATGTTCGGCGTGACGAGCAGTGCCAAGGGGAAGAGCAGTGTCTTCACGGCGTCGATCGCCTCCGGCTTGAGCAGCGCATGGCCGGTTTTCGAGATCATGACCGGATCCACCACGAGATTCGTGACATGCTGAGGTTTCAGCAATCTGGCGACGACCTCGACGATCGCCGTTGAGGACAACATCCCGGTTTTCACCGCGGCGACGTCGAAATCGTCGAACACGGCATCGATTTGCGCCGCGATGATTGAGGCCGGCAACTCGAAAACATCGGTGACCTCTTCCGTATTCTGCGCCGTGATGGCGGTAATCGCCGACATGGCAAATACGCCGTTGGCCGACATGGCTTTAATGTCGGCTTGAATCCCTGCCCCGCCTCCAGAATCAGAGCCAGCGATCGTCAAGACTTGTTTGATCGGTTGTGTGTTCATGTGAGTATCAATTGGAAGGTGGTGGTATCGCATCGATGGCTGCTGGAGGAGCTCCAGCCGATTCGACTTTGAGGCCCTCAATGGAGAACAGTGCGTCCCGTCGTGGCGCCTTCTCGTGATAACGAAAGATAAATTGGCTCCCGTTTGCGTCGGTCGGAGCCGAAAACGTCAGCACTGCCCGGTCTTTTTTTCGTGGAGAGAGCTCGATGCCGCGCATGCAGAGGCCTTCGCGATTGTCCGCCGCTTCCAATTTCCACAGCGCGCCATGGTCATCTTCGAGTACGGTGTCCTGCAACAGGCAGAGTACTTTGACGTCGCGAGAGGACTTATTCTCGATCGTGAGATCGGCGGTGACCTGCTTGTCCCGCCTGTACAGGGCAGTGACAACTAGCTGATAGTATTCATTGCTGTGGGACCCAAGACCAGGCGGTGGGGGTGCCTTGACGGACGGATCGACCGTTACGACAGGCGGCTTGTTGGCCTCCTTGATCAGGTCCGCCAGTGGGCCGGCTTGGGGAATCGTACCGCGCGTGGCGCCCAGCGACTGCACCGTGCTGGGGCTGAGCAGTTTCACCGTCACCCGAAAGCCGTCCGGTGATTCAAGATAGGAACCAGTCACAAACACATCGGCCTGTACCGCTTTGGCCGCTCGCTTGACCGCTTTAGCCTGAGCCGGTTCGAGTTGCGTGACATGGAATTTCATCAACGTCGAGCCCACGAGGGCGCGGTCGACGACTTTGAGTTCGCCGGTGACCAGAATCTGCGTGCTCAGTTCCTCCGCTAAGAACTGTCCGATCGGTGTGACGATGCCTTTGGCATCCGTAAAGTCCAACACCGCCAGCCGTCCTCTGTTCGCCTTCGCGGCGTCGGCGACCACTCCTTCCGCCAGTTGCTTCAGACTCTCTTCATACTGCAAAGCCGCATGAGCCGGAAGTGCCCAGAGACTGGCGATGACAAGGATGACCGTGAGGAGGAGACGATTCATTCCTGGGAAATTATCCTTTGAGACAGGAAGCAAGTTCAACACTGGGTCACATTATACTCAGCGAGCCGAGCCTGTCCAGCGGGGGAGGTTACATGGCAAGCATCACCGGATAGCTAAGTTGACGCCCAATCCAAAGCGTCTTAGAGTACGAAGCGAAAGAGGTGATCGCGATGGCCACCGAAACGGTCAAGCAAAAAATCCTTCAGGTTGTGGAGCGGCTTCCCGATACCGCCACCCTCGAAGATGCCATCGAACGACTCTGCTTCCTGGCGAAAGTTGAGGAAGGCCTCCGTCAATCCGATGCGGGAGAGACGGTTCCCCACGCCGAGGCCGCTTTCTTGATCTCTCAATAGTTTCCGCCATCTCCGTCTCGATCTTTGGTCTAGACCAAACAACAGTTCGCTTTCCCCGCACCACCCGCGACCAAGTATTCAGCCAATAGGCAAGCCCCAGCACATGAATCAGCGCCCCAACCCACCGAGCCAATCGGATTTAACACTTGCCCATAGGTCAATAGGACAGCAAGGACTTTCCTGCTTTTATTGGTGGGGGCGTGCCCACTTGCATCATGCTCATGACTAATGTAACATGCGCTCATAAAAAATAATATATGCACTCGTGTTAGTTCAATGAAACTACTGCATGGAGGCTGATATGGGCACTGAGGGCGTGAGTGTAAACCCAATTGAAGAACTCGACGCAATGAGGAAGATTGCTGAGGCAATATCAAATCTCAGCGAGCCAGCAATGCGGAGGGTTCTGCACTGGGCGGCTGATGTACACCTCTCTAAAGGTGCTTCATCGGCAAAAGCCATGGAGCGTACGTCAGAACCTTCTGGCGGAAGCGTCTCTCAAGACCTGAAGGCGAGGTTTTCTTCTCTCGCGGACTTCTTCTCAGCTGCATCTCCAGCACAAGATGCAGATAAGGCTCTTGTTGTTGGGTACTGGTTTCAGGTCGGTGATGGAGCAGTAGAGTTGGAGGGGTTTGCTCTAAACAAGGAGCTCAAAAATCTCGGACATGGAATTTCAAACATTACATCGGCTCTTGATACATTGATGAGCCGCAAGCCAGCCCTTGTGATTCAAACGAAGAAATCTGGAACGTCGAAACAGGCTAGGAAGAAGTACAAACTGACACTTGAGGGAATAAGAGCAGTGGAAAGAATGATCAGTTAAGATGTTGCGGTGATATGGGGCAGTTCCAACTCAAGCAGGCATCCAAAACCCGCATGATCCTCTGCCCCATATTTTTGCGCTGCGTCCAATACAGCGCCCGCAACACTGAAATTATAGCTGATTCTATATGAGGGTTGCCACTTGATACTGTCATGTGTTTCGATTGGGTAGGGAGAACCTTAAACCTCTCCCTTTTTGTTCTCTCTCCGTAGTCGTGGCCTCAAAGGGGCTCCCACCCACGTCTCTCCGCTTTTTATCCTCCCCTAATCTGGCCCGTCGTAACTTGACTGGGCGCTGACATAGGTGCTCGTCAGCCCGTAGCGACCTTTCCTCACTTTCTCTTCCTTTCGGCCGGTGTCCTATTTTAGGGCCAGGGCTGGGAGGCTCTCGGAGCGTTATCAGAGCGCCGTTGGGTGACCGCTCATGCTGAGCGGTAGCGTCTGCCTTAGGCAGTGGCGACGAATGTCAGAAGCCACGCCTTTGCGCAGCAAGTGGTGTGGCAAGTTTTCGGCGCCAAGCGGAGGCGAAGCCTAGAGTGGTCAACGGCGCTCTGTTGCTTCAAGCGGAGAGAGCCTCCAAGCCCTGGCCCGCCCTCCCCTTACACCGGCCACTTCTCTTCGTTCCACGCCATCTCCCAAAACATCCACTCATACCGCGAACTGATCACGAACGATTCTTCCATCCGTTTCTTTTCTTCTGTGCCCGCCGTCTTGGCCCACTGATCGACTTTCTTCCTCATCCATCGCTGCACCTCGGCGAATTCGGGAGATGCGTAGAGCATGAGCCAGTCCCGATAAGGATGATTCTTCTTCGGCGGGCCGTGTTTCAAGAGATGCTGGCCGACGACGCAGTAGATCCAGGCGCAGGGAAGGGCGACGACGGTGATCTCCACTGCCGAGCCTGTATGGGCGACGGTAAGCATGTGCCTGGTGTAGGCGTAGTTCGTCGGCGCCATGGGCACGGACGACATTTCCTTCGCGTTCATCTTCCAGCGTGACCCGTATCCTTCGTGGAGGCTGCGTTCTACGACAATGGTTTCTTCGGCGAGTTTCGTCAGACGCAGGGCCGATTCTGAATCCGGCGCTCTCATCGCTCCGGCGGAAAATACTCGGGCGAGGTCGCCGAGAAACCGTGCGTCTTGCAGGATGTAGTACTTGAATTTGCGCTCCGGCAAGGTTCCCTTGCCCAACGCTACGACGAACGGATGGGTCAGCTGCGCGTTCCACACCGGTTGGGCCAGCATACGCAGATGGTCGGAAAACGACATGGGCTTTCTCCCCGTTAGGCGTAAAACGTGAAAGGTAACACGTAAGACGTTAGATGTAAGATCTCAGATGATTGGACGGCCGATTAACCAATGGAGCTATTCCCATGTGTTGGGCTCAGTCCTCTAGCGTTTCACGTCTCACGGTTCGTCAGTAGGCTGGGGCCAGGGCCTCGGCATACGATTGATGCCGTCGAGCGCGGCGACTTTATAGCATTCTGCCAGGGTCGGGTAGTTGAAGACGGTGTCGATGAAGTAATCGATCTTTCCCCGGTAAGCCATGACGGCCTGGCCTATATGAATAAGCTCGGTGGCCCCTTCTCCTATGGCATGGACACCCAGAAGCACGCGGGTGTGGCGATGAAAGAGCAGCTTCACCATGCCGGTTTCATCGCCAATGAGCTGTCCTCGGGCTATTTCCCGATAGTGTGCGATGCCCACCGCATAGGGAATCCCTGCCTTGGCCAGATCTTCCTCATTCCGCCCCACCATGGAGATTTCCGGAATGGCATAGATGCCGTAGGGCAGGAGGTCCGTGTCGGTGTGGTCGGGATGACCAAAGGCATGGCAGGCGGCATGGCGCCCTTGCTGCATGGATGTGGAGGCCAAGGCGGGAAAGCCGATGACGTCGCCGACGGCGTAGATATGGGGGACTGCTGTTTGGAAATGGTCGTTCACGATCACGCGGCCTCGCGTATCCGGCGTGAGGCCGACGGCCTCCAGGTTCAAGTGCTTCGTGGCGCCGATGCGGCCGATGGCATACATGAGCGTCGTAGTGGTGATCGGTGGTCGGTGGGTCAGCGAGACCGTGACCTGTCCATCGGACTCTTTCCGGATCGCGACCACTTCTTCTTCATGGCAGAGCGTGACGCCGATGTCTGTCATCTGCCGTTGCAGGGCGTCGATGATCTGAGCGTCGACGAATTCCAGCAAACGCGGTCGCTTGTCGATCAGAATGACCGGCACGCCCATCGTGGCTAAGATCGACGCGTACTCTGTGCCGATCACGCCACCGCCGACAATGACCATCGATGTCGGAAGGTGTTTGAGGGTGAGGAAACCGTCGGTATCGATGATGGTGTCGTCGTCGAAGGGAATCTCGTCCGGCCGAGAGGGTTCAGTCCCGACGGCGATGACGATCACGTGGGCACGATGCTCGGTCGATGTGCCGGCCTGTTGAATGAGGAGCCGGTGAGGATCGAGGAAGCGGGCCTCTCCGAAGATCAGATCGATGCAGTTTCGCGCCATCTGGTTTTTCACGATCTCAATTTCGTTCTTGATGATGTGGTTGGCGCGAAAGGCGAGATCTTCGATCGTGATCGTCTTTTTCAGGCGATATTCGGCTCCGTACAGCGTGCGTTGGCGGAACCCCGAGAGATACAGGACCGCTTCACGGAGGGATTTGCTGGGGATGGTGCCGGTGTTGGTACAGACGCCGCCAACGACTTCTTTACGCTCGATGATGCCGACTTTCTTGCCGAGCTTGGCGGCCTGGACCGCCGCCTTCTGGCCGGCAGGCCCGGTCCCGATCACCAGCATGTCGTAGTGCACCATGAGTTCCTTGTAACGGAAGGCAGAGGTTAAGGTTCCGGCAGAACAGTTCGAGGTTCCGAATTCGAAGTTCTAAAACCTCGAACGCAGAACCTCGAATATCTTGGCCTCGACCTCAGCCTTTTTTCGAGCTAGTTTGCGTTGATCAATGATTTGGCCACGGCGAAGGCTTCATCCAAGTCCGGCAGCTGGGCCAGTTCGGGAGTGATTTGCAGATACCGTACGGTGTCGTGGGCGTCGACGACCATGACGGTTCGCGCCAGGATGTGGGGAGCCTTGAGGAAGAGGCCGTAGGTCTTCCCGAATTCGGCGCCTCGATAGTCCGAGAGGAAGGTGACGTTGGCGATATGGGCTTCTCCCGCGAAGCGTTTCTGTGCAAAGGGGGTGTCGACGCTCACGGTCACCAATTCGACCATCTTGTCGAGGCCCTTATTCTTCTCGCTCAGATAGTGAGTCTGCTGTTCGCACACGGGGGTGTCGAGCGACGGCACGACGCTAATGATCCGGACCTTACCCTTGCCCTTTGTGTCGGTGATGCCGATCGGCGACAGGTCCGTCTGTGTCAGCTGCACTTCCCGGAGGGGGTCGCCGACTTTAATGCCGGTTCCCGAGAGCACCAGGGGGCTTCCCTTGTAGAGGACCGTATGGCCCTCACCAGCCATGGCGCTACCGCCAGCGACGGTCATGTTCTTGTAGAGAAAACTGTTGCCGCCGGAGCTTGCGCATCCGGCTAACCCGATCGCCATGCAGAGTGTGGCCCCGATGATCATTCGATGTGCTGCCCGCATAATGCCCTCCTTGGTGATGCGATGGTAATCATTCTATCAAGATTACGGTGATTTGTGCTTGTCTTGCCAACAGGCTGCAGAAAAACTATGCAGGCACTGCAGAACCTTGATGGTCTACCTGTCTGTGTGCGGACACGCAAGCCCCGCATGTGCGGCACGACAGAATAACATCTCTACTAGGGGCGAATAAAGGTGATGAGTTCCTGGTTGACCAAATCCGGTCGTTCCCACTGCGGGATGTGTCCTGCCTTGGGGATTCGGATGAATCGTGACCCCTTGATGGTCTGGTGGAGCTCATCGCCTACGGCGATGGGGAACACCCGATCTTCTTCCCCCCAGATCACCAGCGTCGGGTGGGCGATTTCACCGATGCGCGTGGCAAATCCGGACTCCCATAACGGAAGATTTTCTCTGACGGTCATAATGGGTTTGATGAGTCCTGGGCGCTGACGGTTGCGATTGGATCGCTCAATGACGGCCGGTGTGAGGAGTGCCGGGTCATGCACGATTTCTTGTAAGACAGACTCGATCATCAGTCCGCCGAACAGCCAGTTGCCGAATGAGACGAGCCAAGACGGCGCACTGGTTTCTAAGGCGCGCCTGACTGACGGACTGGTGAGTTTCTCCATGACATGTTGTGGCAGCCCGTCGATAAGGACGAGCTTGGCAACGCGAGTGGGGTGCGCGAGCACCATGCCGATGGCCAAGCCGGCGCCCATGGAATTGCCGACTAACGTGGCCTGCGGGATCTTCACGGCGTCCATGAATCCGACAAAGAAGTCCAACATCTGATCTGGTCGGTAGTCGATCTCAGGTTTATCGGACAGCCCGGCGCCTGGCAAATCGAGGGTGAGGACACGGAAGTGCTGCGATAGCGCGTGCTGCTGATGTTCCCATTGCCACATCGATCCCCCGAAGCCATGGATCAGGATGAGCGGTGGGCCTGCGCCCACATCCAGATAGGCGATCCGCTGGTCGTGGACGAGGACGGTTTGAATGGATATGCGCTCAATGGCGTCGAACTGCGCCGGAATCGACGATGGAGACGAGCAGGCGGTCATGATGTGACACAATAAACTAACAATAAACAGCGCAACGTGCGGCTGTCTCCATGCACGACCGGGGGCACGTGAGTCTATCGGATTACTCCAGCTGGATGACTGTTTCATCCGTCTTCACGTTGTCGCCTTCGGCGACCAGGATGGCGATGACTGTCCCGTCGATCGGCGCCGGAACCTGACTTTCCATCTTCATGGCTTCGATGATCAGGAGGGGGGCTCCGGCCTTGACCTTGGCATCAAGCGCGACGAGCACTTTGACGACTCGGCCCGGCATTGGAGGGGCCACGTCGCCTGGCTTGGAGGGCCTGGGCCGTTTGGGTTTAGCACCGGTACCACTATCGGGAGCTTCCGGCACGCCGGCCAGGATCTCCTGGATCGGCTCCAACGAGACTTCTTCGAGTTTGTCGTTGACCCGGATGTAATAGGGTTTGCGGCCGTCGACCTTCCGCCCGGAACCGGACACCTTCACATGGTAGGTCTCGCCGTGGACCGTGACGTTGAATTCGGCGGGGGCCAAATGGAGTTCGGTGGCCGCAGCCGGTCCACTAGGCAAGAAGCTTTCGAGGGGCTCCAGCATCAGGTCCCCCTTCTCGCGCGCCTCAAAGAAGTCTCGTGCGATGGTGGGGAATAGAGTGAACGAGAGCTGATCTTCCACCGTTGCGGCCGAGGCAGGCAGATCTTTTTTGGTGGCCTCGAGTTCAGGCTCCAATCGATCGGCGGGCCGCATCTTGATCGGCTGGTCGTCCCCGATCGCGCGGGCCATGATGTCGTGATCGAGGGGGCCCGGCGCTCGCCCGTAGAGTCCGAGAAAGTAGTTCTTGGTTTCCGTGGTGATGACTTTGTACCGTTCGCCCGTCAGGACGTTGAGCGTGGCTTGGGTGCCCACGATCTGACTCGTCGGGGTGACGAGCGGAGGATAGCCCATTTCCTTTCGGACGCGCGGCACTTCATCCAGAACTTCTTTCATCCGGTCGAGCGCATTCTGCTCGGTCAGTTGCGCGGCGAGATTCGAGAGCATGCCGCCGGGAATCTGCGAGGTGAGGATCTCGGCATCGACCACCGTGAACTCGCTTTCGAACTGCCGATACTTTCGGCGAACGGTGCGGAAGTGTTCGGTGATCGGGAGGAACGACGCGAGATCCAGCCCTGTGTCGTACGGGGTGTTGCGCAACGAGGCCACCAGGGTTTCCGTCGACGGATGCGAGGTGCCGCCGGCTAACGGCGAGATGGACGTATCCAGCATGTCGAGAC